>DAOOBP010000190.1:0-3035 GCA_035407925.1 Salinivirgaceae bacterium | reverse complement strand
AATTAGCCGAGAGATCGGGTTTTGGTTCTGTAAGTTCCATGCATCGAGCATTTACACAATTTAAACTCGCGACCACGCACCACGGAACGCGGAACTTTTGACACCGAATATCGAAAGTAACGCAAAAGGTTATTGTTGTATATCTTTACAAAATCTCATTTTTTTCAATGTCTTTGAAATAGTTGTAGGTTCCAACTTTCAATTCGACACAAGCAGCTTCGTCGCACACGATAATAGCTTTAGGATGCAACTGTAAAGCGCTGATTGTCCACATCTGATTGATAGGCTCTTCTACAGCGTGTCGCAAAGCACGGGCTTTACCGTGTCCACTCACTATAATTACAACCTCCTTAGCATCGCAAATTGTAGCTACTCCCACAGTTAAAGCATTCTTCGGAACTTTATTGATATCATTGTCAAAAAAGCGGGAATTAGCTATGATGGTATCTTGCGTCAGGGTTTTCATTCTGGTACGGGAAGTCAGTGAAGATCCCGGTTCGTTAAAGGCAATATGTCCGTCAGCCCCTACTCCACCTAAGAAAAGATCGATGCCACCGTATGATTTGATACGATTTTCATAAGATTCACACTCAGCTTCCAAATCAGAAGCATTTCCATTCAGGATGTTGACACGCTCAGGTAAAACATCTACTTTACTGAAAAAATTCTTCCACATAAAAGTATAATAGCTTTGTTTGTGGTTTTGCGGAATACCCACATATTCGTCCATATTGAATGTTACCACATTTTTAAATGACACTTTTCCTGCCCTATACATATCAATCAGGTTTTTATAAGTGCCTAAAGGTGTTGATCCTGTCGGTAAGCCCAATACAAAACGACTGTCTATCGTTGAATTTGTTTTGTTGATTTTCTCGGCGATATAATTTGCCGTCCATTCCGAAATTTTTTCATAATCCTTCTGAATGATAAGTCTCATAGCTTCTAAAAATTAAATTGATTCTAAAAACAATCTCAAAAACATCGGACAAAAGTACATTATTTTGTGATTGAATACAAATAATATATGGATGATTTTATGAAAAATCAATTACAAAAACTTATATTTGCATCTTTATAACTCACATTCCGCGGAATCCATAACCCAATATGACCATCCAACAAATCACCACATTCAATCAAAAAACATATCAAGCTATAACAAATCTATTGCCTCAGCTTGACGATAGTATTACTCCTCCATCAAAAGATTTCCTGAAGAACATGCTTGCCTCGGGACATTCGCATTTATTCGTTGCAGTATCGGAAGATAATACCATTGTAGGGATGTTGACTTTAGTCGAATATGACGTACCGACCGGCAAAAAACTGTGGATAGAAGATGTAGTTGTTGACAGCCCTCAAAGAGGAAAAGGATTAGGGAAGCAATTACTTTTACATGCCATTCAATTTGCACAAACGCGAAATGCTAAAACCATCATGCTTACTTCCAGGCCACATAGAATTGCTGCCAACAAATTATACCAAAGCATAGGTTTTATACAGCGTGAAACAAACGTATATGCGTACAATTTAAAATAAACCAAATATCTCTTCTTTTTTTCTTAATTTCTATCTTTTTTAATTACATTTGCAGCTAAAATAATTTTTTTTAAAAACTTTTTGTACAATGGAAAAAATTCTAAAATATTTCAAGATTAAATCAACAGTTGTTGACATCAAACCTTTAAAAATCGGTCATATTAATGATTCTTTTATTGCTTCAGGTGAAAATCCGGAAGATGAATCATACTTTTTGCAAAAAATCAATCATCACATTTTCAAAGATGTTCAAGGCTTGCAAAACAATATCAAGATTGTGACTGATCACCTGAGAAAAAAATATAAAGATGCCGGTGTAACTAATATCGAACAAAAAGTTTTGCAGCTAATTGAAACCAAGGACAATAAACTCTTTTATCAAGATGATGAAGGTAATTACTGGAGAGTTTATGTCCACATCAAAAATACGCACAGCTATGAAGTTATTACACCTGAGCTTGCTTATGAGGCAGGCAAAGCTTATGGTAATTTTCATTGCATGATAGCAGATATACCTACTAATCAATTAGTTGACAGTATTCCTGATTTTCATAATGTTGAATTTAGAGTGCAACAATTGAAAGATGCGGTAAAAGACGATCTTGTTAAGAGAGTAGAAAAAACGAATTGGATGGTAGATGAGTTGATGAAAAGAGCGGATGAAATGTGTTTGCCTCAACAACTATTTAAAACCGGTAAGTTGCCGGGTAGAATTAATCATTGCGATACCAAAATCAACAACCTACTATTCAATGAGAAAGATGAGCCATGCTGTATCGTTGATTTGGATACCATGATGATCAGTACGGTATTGTCGGATTTTGGGGATTTTATGCGAACAGCAGCAAATACGGGTGCTGAGGACGATCCACAACTTGACAACATTGATGTCAATCTCGAAATTTATGAAGCTTATACCAAAGGATACCTTGAGAAGGCAACTTTTTTAACGGACATAGAAATTGAATATTTAGCTTTAGGTGCAAAAATGTTAACATACATGCAAACTGTACGCTTCTTTACCGATTATTTGAATGGTGATACTTACTATAAAATCAATCATCCGGAACATAATTGGCAAAGGACATTGGCACAGTTCCGTTTATTGGAACAACAGGAAAAGAAATTTAAACTGATGCAACAAATTGTAAAAAAATATTCGAAATAATCTTAATTTAATTTAGCTATGCAATTAGATTTAAGCTCAAAAATCACTTTAGAAAGAATTCCCGAACGTTATTATCAAGCTAGGAACGCTATTGAAAAAATCAGGCAAACACAATTTGAAAAAATTGACACGGAAATATTTGATTCTGAAGTGGCGGGTTCGGCCTACATAGCTGAGGAAATAGCTACTATTATTAGAAAAAAACAGGAACAAAATCAAACCTGTGTATTGGGGCTTTCAGGTGGCTCTTCTCCATTAGGGGTATATGCGAAACTTGTAAAAATGCATCTACAAGAAGGTTTAAGTTTTAAAAACGTAGTTGTTT
>DAOOBP010000189.1:0-3040 GCA_035407925.1 Salinivirgaceae bacterium | reverse complement strand
TTTACGTGTTGAAATTGAACTACTTGATATAATCCATCACGAAACTGAATTGTTAATCCATTTTTAATGTCTGTTGTGTCTCCCATAATTGTAATCTATTTTTATATAATATTATTTAACTTGTTTTGAGACAGGGCATGCCCTGTCTCTACTTTATAAACTTTTAACTTTTAACTAAAATAGGGTTTGGGTCGTTTTGCCATAAACTCCTTTAAATATATGGGTTCATCATAAGCCAAGTCGGCGAATTGTTTTAAAGCAATTCTCTTACTTGCCAAAGGATACATATATTTAGCCGAAATAAAAATATCAGTATATATTCTTGCATTATTATGATTAATTACGTCTAAAAGTTTAAATGCACCATTACCGCAAAAATGCATAACATTTGATTCTAATGTATCTGCGTAAGATGATTCAGTAATAATATGAGGTTCTAACTCCCCTATTTCATTTAAATACTTGTCATATATATTGTGATATACTTCCATTCTGCGAGCATCTATCATCGGACATATTAATTCGCCTTCTTTAACGTCGATTTTTGAAATACACGCTTGGGCAATTATTTCAGTTGTAGGAATCATTATCAAGGGCTTATTTAATCCGTAACAAAATCCCTTTGCTACGGATACACCAATACGAAGACCTGTATATGACCCCGGACCACTACTAACAGCAACATGGCTAATATTGTCCGGCAACAAATTATTTTCTGCCAACAAGTTTTTAATAAAAACTGTTAAAACTTTTGAATGTGCATTTTCTAAATCAGACTCAGCATTAGCCAACATTTCTTGATTGCAAAAAATAGCCACTGAGCATATGTTCGTAGCAGTCTCTATGCACAAAATGTTAGCCATTGTTTTTTATTTTTACGTGCAAACTTACATAAAAATTGTCGATTTTTATGTAAGTTTGCTAAACATATTAAGACAACAAAAAATGGAGATAACTACAGACTTATATTTGGGCGATAGTAAAGAGCAATTAAAGTTACTTCCCGACAATTTAGTTGACTTAATTGTTACTTCACCGCCTTATGCAGACCAGCGTAAAAGTACATACGGTGGCATACACCCTAATAAATATGTAGAGTGGTTTCTGCCTATTTCCGAACAACTTTTACGTGTACTGAAACCAACAGGAACATTCATTTTGAATATCAAAGAGAAGGTTGTTAATGGCGAACGAAGCACTTACGTTATGGAACTCATTTTGGAAATGCGTAAACAAGGTTGGCTTTGGACAGAAGAATTTATTTGGCATAAAAAAAATTGTTACCCCGGAAAGTGGCCAAATCGTTTTCGTGATGCGTGGGAAAGACTTTTGCAATTCAACAAGCAAAGAAAATTCAATATGTATCAGGAAGAAGTGATGGTCCCAATGGGCGATTGGAAAAAAACACGTCTTAAAAACCTTTCCGACACAGACAAAATAAGAGATATTTCAAAAGTTGGCAGTGGGTTTGGAAAAAACATTTCTAACTGGTTGGACAGAGACAAAGCATATCCAACCAATGTTTTACATCTTGCTACGGAATGCAACAACAAAAATCATAGTGCAGCCTTTCCCGAAGAGCTTCCAGAATGGTTTATAAAACTTTTCACGAAAGAGAATGATACCATACTTGACCCATTTATGGGTTCAGGCACAACGTTAATTGTTGCAAACAGAATGAAACGCAATTCAATTGGAATTGATATAGTACCAGAATATTATGAGATGGTTAGAAAACAAATTCAACCTGTCGAACTTTATTTATTTGAACCAAAAGCAAAATATGGAAAAACTAAACCTTAAAGACGTATCTCTGTATGTTGAGAATAATATTGGTGTTTTTCACGAAAAACGAATCCAGAGCCTTGACAGTTTGAAACTTTCTCAAATTCTTAAAAGGAAAAATCCATATTTGTTCAAAGCCAAATATGTTCTGACTGCTGAGGAAATTATTCGTGGAATTGTTGATGCGCATATTTCTTCAAGTGAAGAGGGCATTTTTGGAGATTGGCTTGAAGGTCTTGCTATTTTCATAAACGAGAAAGTTTATGGAGGTAAAAAATCCGGAATACTTGGGATTGACCTTGAGTTTGAAAATAACGGAATTCGCTACATCGTGAATATAAAATCTGGACCAAATTGGGGGAACAGTTCTCAAGTTGCAAAAATGGTTGCTGACTTTAAAACAGCAAAGAAAACCTTACGTACAAGCAATTCTCAATTGAACATTGTTGCTGTAAATGGTTGTTGTTACGGACGAGATAACCGACCCGACAAAGGCGAATATTTCAAATATTGCGGACAAAGATTTTGGGAGTTTATTTCGGGAAACTCCGAACTTTACACTGAAATCATTGAACCGCTTGGACACAAAGCCAAAGAAAAAAAAGACGACTTTGTAAAATTGTATTCACAAATGATAAACAAGTTTACCAAAGAGTTTGCAAACGAATTTTGTAAAGACAATGGTGAAATTGACTGGGAAAAGTTAGTGCGTTACAACTCTGCAACAACTAATCCAACAAAGAAAAAATAAGTAACATTAAGTTTTGTGCGACCACAATGGTCGCTCCTACTTTTAACCCAACGGTTATAATGTTCACTGTAGGCGAACACATAGGTTTGCCCCTATTTTCAACTTTTAACTTTCCACTTTTACCTTTTAACTTTTACCTTAAAGATGTATGTCTGCCCCACGATAAAAATCAAGAATCTTAGTTTTAACCAAGAAATCGTATTTACTTTGTAATAATCTAGATTTTGCCTGATTCAACTTATTTTTCTCTATATTGTAATCTGTTGCGCTAATTGCCCCAGCATTAAATCGTTGTTCGGCAAAACGATAAGACTCTTCGCTCGCTTCAACTGCCTGCTTACGTGCATTGTAGTTCTCTCGTGAAGCTAGCACATCATTGTACGCTGACTGAATAATTTTATAAATATCTTGCTTCGCTTTTTCTATCTCATTTTCAGTTGATAATATCCCTACTTGAGCATTAGCAACGTTTGTGCGATTTCTAAATTTATTGAATATTGGTAT
>DAOOBP010000188.1:0-3049 GCA_035407925.1 Salinivirgaceae bacterium | reverse complement strand
AAAAACACTATACAATTATGCCGGGTATTGGTGCAGGCTTGCAAATAAACCGATTAGGATTAGATTACGCCTACACAGATATCGGGAATGTTTCGGGAGCGCTCTATTCGCACGTAATATCTCTAAATTATCGGTTTGACCCGAGAAGTAAAAACTGATAATCAATTAGCAATTAGTATTTGGAACACAGATAACACAGATTTAACAGATAATCACAGATTTAATGTTCATGCGACCCTCGCAGTCGCCAAGTCCTTAACTTTCCTTAATTTCTAATTCGTAATTATTTATAGCAAATTGTTGCGTTGAAGAAAAACCTTATCTTTGTACATAAACAAAAGATTATCATGGATATTTACATCGTAACCATTAAGGAGCGTAAGGCAATTGGTCGGATACTGCTTAATATTATGCGCAGATTGCGCACGGTAACTGTAGAAAAAGTGGATAACAAAAAGTTCAGTAGCGAGGTGCAACAGATAGCTAAGGATGTGAATGCGCTTCGAGAGGGAACAATCGATACACGCCCTTTATCAGAGCTTTTGAATGAAATATAGGATTAGGACGATAGCCCGCTTTGACAAGCAGGTAAAGACTCTGGCAAAGAAGTATCCGTCGATAAAGGATGATTTAGTCCAAGTCTCCGAACAGATCGCCGTTAACCCTAATTGCGGAACATTGATAGCGCATGACGTGTACAAAATACGAATGTCTATAAAGTCAAAGGGAAGAGGAAAAAGCGGTGGTGCACGCATAATTTACTTTGCACAAATTGCGGAACGCGAGGAGGTATATCTCTTACGTATCTACGATAAAAGCGAAATTGCCACCATTTCTGATGAAGAAATACGCGTAGCACTCGATGATATTCCATAATGTAATTTACTGAAATTGTGGAGATTGTAGAGACGGAGTACGCTCCGTCTCCCCCTTAATATCCCTTAACTTCTCAATGGTTTAAGGTAAAAATTCAGCGAAGCTGAAAAAAAGAGTAAATGTTTGTGAAGTTTAAAGCATTTAACAACGCGGTGCACTCGATCACTGAGCTTGTGTTTCAAACTTTTTAGAAATTTTTATAACATAAAAGCCTGATTATCAAAAGTAAACAATCCGACATTTCAACAATCCGACAAGTTTTGAAAGCTTAACGTGTGATTTTTTCAACACTTTTGCAATTAATAAAATAAAAGCAAAACCATATTATTGCAAACTTCTCCCGCATAAAATGGCAATTGATAACTAAAGTGGAGAAAAATTAAAATTTCACAACCATGAAAAAACAAGGCATTATTGAATTGACAATAGCTATTGCAGGTATAATTATTCTGCTCGTTTTTCAAAACGAATGGAGCTATATCCCATTAATTATTTTTGGAGTTTTATCTGTCGCATTGATTAGGAAGAAAGACTTAGCATGGACAGATGAAGAAAAGAGATGCATGAAAAAACGCAATCTTTTATCTATCATAGCAATACCCTTTTTCGCTATTATTTGTTATTTTAGTGCAAATGATGCACTTATGAATAATTTTTTATGGATATTGTTGACCGTGTATCTCTTTTTAGCCGCACATGGTATATTGTTTATGGCACCACTTAATACATTTGGGAACGAAAAACAGTAATTCAATAAATTTAACAGAGGGTAAGCTAAGGTCGTCTCGCTCAATGTTTTAACTTGCACATGTAAAACATACATAATGAAAGCGGAATTTGAAAAAATGATTTCTGAAAACAGGTCTCTAATTCTGCGGATATGCAGGTTTTACAACGCATGGAATGAAAAAGAAGCCATAGAAGATTTGTATCAGGAAATTGTCCTGAATCTCTGGGAAGGTTATCCTAAATTCATTAATAATCAGCGATGTAAGCCGTCAACTTGGCTTTATAGAGTGGCACTTAATACGGCTCTTTTACAAAAAAGAAACGAACGCAAAATAACCTATATCCCTTTAAATAATCAAACATTAAGCGAAACATGTAGCGATGACAACGATTTGCAAATCAATGTTTTATACAGACTTATTGAGAAACTAAACAGCGAGGACAAAACCATTATTTATCTCTATTTAGATGATTTGTCGCACAAAGAAATTGCCGAAATTCTTGGTATATCGGAGACCAATGTTGGCACAAAAATCCACCGAATTAAATCGAAATTAAAAAAACTAAACAAAACAGATGAGTAGTTATGGAAATAGACGAACTGAAATCGGCATGGCAAAAAAAGAACAAAAAGTTAGATAGTAGAGGCGATGATTGTTGCGTTATTGTATTTGAACACAAATCGTGGTTCGTTAGAAACAGAATAGCAATAGAGGGGCTTCTTTGTATAATTGTTTCCCTGTTTTTAATCGCTATGCTCGCTATTCAGAATTTTAATTTTGTAAACAAAAGCACCATGTTCATATATATATCTTGGTTTATTATTGCAATTTACATGTTAGTTAAAGGAGTATTTACACTTCTCTTTTTTATAAAATCTTGCAAATTTGATATGGCAACCTCTAAATTCCTACAAATAAATTTAAAAAACCAGTTATATTTCGTTTACGAAAAGATGATTTGGTTGTGGTTTATTCTGCCATTAATAATAGTTGTATTCCCTTTTTTAGCGATTAAACATGTTGATATTCAAGAAGATACAATTTTAATTTACAGCATTGCAATAGGCATATTGTATTTAATTGCACTGCTTGTTTTTAGCAAATCTCTCTGGCAAAAAAGAAGAAAATTATTGTCAGAAATCAGAGAAATACGATTGGAACACAGATAACACAGATTTAACGGATAATCACAGATTTTTTGTAGGCGGTGTCTCATAAGTGCCCAACTGCTGCGTTACTTCGATATTCGGGCTCAGTCATGTACACTTCGGCTTCGCTCAGCGCACCGCTTCATGTACGCTCCTTCGCCCTCAATCTCAGTGCCTTGCATTTGGACACTTCTGAGCCACCTTACAACTTTTTAGTTAAATGTTACTTTTGAGACAGCCTCTACTGTCATCAAAAAATATCCGAAATAATAAACCCATGAACTCGTTTTCATG
>DAOOBP010000187.1:0-3120 GCA_035407925.1 Salinivirgaceae bacterium | reverse complement strand
TTCTTCTATACTGCATAGCTCAGGTGTAGAGTTTGTTTCTATAAACCCACTAATTGTCATACTTAAGTTGTTTTTGCCACGCTCGGCTTAAATTACTTTTTGTTAATAAAGTACCTTCTTAGTTCCATCTCGGTATATGGCTCTGGTATAGAGTCGGAGTTGTTTATTTCGCGTTTTATAAGTCCCACATTTGGTGCGTACGATTCGCGATATACCCACGAATTTTCATTCTCTTGTCCGATATATTCAACAACCACTATAACGGAATCGAATACTGTTTGACCGCTCGTGCCTACACCCTGTGACAAAGTGATTGATGCAGATGTTTCAACCACCTTCCTGTAAACCTCTTTTCCTTCCCAGTGATTAACTACCCATGCTGCACCGGGCGTTGTTTTTAGTAGGGTTTTGATTGGCATAAGCGTGTTGTTTTGTGTAATATTATACTTAAAAACATATTCGTTGTTAATGCGAGGAACGAAAACAAACTCTGACTGTGCCATATTTCCCAACTCTTTGTAATATATGTGCTTGTGATATCCCGGATCTACTTTTTCTGTTGTTCCATTAGAGTAAACCCAATAGCTTTCAGGATATGCCGGAAAATATTTTTCGGGGAAAATAAATGGATAATTGGTCTCTTCGCAACCAAATGCAAACAAGAGTATTATCGCGATAAATATTATATTTTTCATTATGGTTATGATTTTTCAGGAGTCTCTTTTTTAATCAGGAAACCTTTGTTTTTATAGTAAATGTATATCAGTAATCCTATTCCGAACAAAGCAAACGGAAGACTTAACCACTGTCCAATATTCAAGACCATATTGGCTTCACGTGCAACTTGATCTTCTTTGATAAACTCTACCAAAAATCTCATGGTAAACAGCAATGTTAAAAATAGTCCAAAAAGTACGCCGTTGGGCATTTGTTTGTGCTTTGAGACGAATAGTTTGTACAGCAAAAAGAAGATTAATAGCGCAGCTAAGCCTTCATAGATTTGCGTTGGATGTTTTGGAACTGTCTCTCCTGCTCTGACAAAAATAAATCCCCATGGCAGCGTAGTCTCAATTCCGTATATTTCGCTATTAAACAGATTGCCCATTCTGATTAATAATCCCCCTAAAGCTACAACCACAACCACACGGTCGAGAATATTTAACATAGGTATTTTGTATTTTCTTGAGAATAAAAACAGAGCCGTCAAAATACCGACCGCTCCGCCATGACTCGATAATCCGCCATGCCATATTTTCAATATTTCAGAGGGGTTACTGAGATAGTAATCAGCTTCGTAAAAGAAACAGTGCCCAAGCCGCGCCCCGATTACTGTACCTATAAAAAAGTACATGGTCAAGGAGTCTAATACTTTAATACTCAATCCGTCCATTTCAAAAAAACGTTTCAGAATTAGATATCCGAAAAAGAAAGTGGCGGCGAACAAAAGTCCATACCAACGTAAAGAGAATGAACCTATTGTAAATATCTCGGGACTAATATCCCATATGATATAACCTATCATAGTTTGTGTGGTTTTTATTTTATTACCCTAATCTTCATTTTAATATCCTCAACAGGTCTATCGGCTTGTCCTGTTTGTTGTGCTGCTATTGAGTCTATTATGTTAAGTCCTTCGACAACTTCGCCAAAAACTGTGTAACTGCCGTCTAAGTGTGGAGTTCCTCCAATTTGTGAATAGATTTGGATTTGCTCATCGCTATATTTAAAGGGCTTATACTCAGGTGATTTTTCCATCATTTCAACTATTGGATTAATAATTTCGTTGATAGAATCGTATTGCTGGGCTTCTTGAAGCGATCTTAATTTTGCTTCAATTTCTGGGTTTTCTTCAATGTATTTACCAACCAATTGTTGCATTTGTGGCTGATTAATCCGCATTTCCATTGATTTTAATTGTTGAGGTGTTACGGTACTTCCCTGTACAATATAGAATTGGCTTCCCGAGCTTCTTTTTTCCGGGTTAACGTTGTCGCCTTGTCGTGCAGCGGCAATAGCTCCTTTTTTGTGAAACAGATGGGGAACGAACTCAGCCTCGACAGTGTAATTTGGTCCGCCATTGCCTAATTGTTCGCCCGGTTTGGCATTTCTTGAATTTGGGTCGCCACCTTGAATCATAAAATTTTTAATAACACGGTGGAATATCAAATCATCGTAATATTGTTCTGAAACGAGTTTGAGAAAATTGTCCCGATGCTTTGGCGTTTCGTCGTACAGTTCTATTACTATGTTGCCAAATTGTGTTTCAATTTCTACTTTGCTACGTTTTTGTGCTGTTTGGCATTGCACAGAAACAGACATAATTAATAATGTGCTTATTGTTAAAATTCTCATTTTTGTATAGTTTTATGTTTTATTATTAAGATATTTACAGCCTATAAAGATATGAATTAATATAATTAAACAGTGTGCCAAAATTAGCTAAAAAAATATTACGTAACTTTGAGTACTAATAATTACGTCATTTAATAAACCTTCTGATGAAGCACAATACTCTAAATAAACACGAACGCTTAAAAAGCAGAAAAGCTATTGAATGTTTATTGTCCGATGCTCAAACATTTACTCTTTTTCCTGTTAGGGCACTATTTAAGGTTTTTCCAGGTGACGATACTGAGCCTCTGAAAGTGTGCGTAAGTGTGTCGAAACGCAAGTTTAAACGTGCTGTTGATAGAAACAGGCTTAAACGTCAGATGCGCGAAAGTTGGAGAGTTCACAAGCATGAACTTAGACAAAAGCTAAGCGAAAATAATTTTCGAATGGATGTTATGCTTATCTATATCTCGAACGAGAAAGAGGAGTTTACTAAGATTAATGAAAAAATTGAAGCATCTATAAAACGGCTTATTCAATTAATACCGATTGGACAGCTACTATAGTCCTAACTTCACTATGTTTGTTTGGACTATGTGTCTGTAACATCGGTATTTACCCCTTAACTTCGTTCATGCGGAGTCTGGGGTAAACATTTGTAAAATTTCTAAGTACATGACAAAAATTTAAAATTATTTGTATGTTGTTGTAAATGAACGGTTTGAAAAACATGCAACAAATAGTTTTACTCACTAATCGAGCAGAGCCTAAATACTCCGCTTAAAGACC
>DAOOBP010000186.1:0-3123 GCA_035407925.1 Salinivirgaceae bacterium | reverse complement strand
ACTGAGGTATAATAAAGTAGTTATAGAATTGGTTTTCAACAGGATATACCAAATCCAACTTTTTACCTGTACGGCTAAAATTCCACCCTAAATTTAGTTGGTTTAACATTGTGGTATTTGTTTTGGAGCCAACGAAAAACCATATTGGACGATTTTGCTTAACTGCCTCTACAACAAATCTATCGGCGCCGAAATCGCCATCTGGTAGGTGCATAAAAATTATAGCCGAATATTTGTTAAAATCTCCCGAGAACGAACTAACATGCTGCACATCAAGTCTGTAAGCCTTGTTTTGCTCAATACTCTTTCGTAAAAACCCTATATCTGGTGATGGAGCATTGTAAAGCAGTAGTATATCTGTTTCAGCATCAATAACTTCTATTGCAAAATAGGCTTTGTTGTTTTCAATATTTTTCTCTCTATGGTCGACTTTTAGTCTTACTTCGTATTGATAAACACCCGCTTTTGGCGCGGTAAGCATTACAGTGGTTTTTA
Organism: Salinivirgaceae bacterium; assembly: GCA_035407925.1. Lineage (GTDB taxonomy): Bacteria > Bacteroidota > Bacteroidia > Bacteroidales > Salinivirgaceae > JAAYQU01. Next base: position 2,628 of record DAOOBP010000186.1, on the reverse strand, counting down.
TTCTCTGTTCATCTTTCTGAAAGCTAATTGGGATTTTTTCAATAGGAATTCCTTTGCGGTATATCTCGATTTCTGAGTTAACTATGTTATTATCAGTTCTTCTAACCTCAATATCAACTTGAAATTTGTTATTGGAATATACCATAGGATTGTTTTGAATTGAAGCAATCCAATAATCAATAACTGCCACAGTATCAGCCATCACAACCGATAAAACAGGTATTCCACTCTTTTCAGCTTTTCTTGTAGGATACTCGCCTGTATTAATCAATCCGTCTGTAATCAGAACAATAGCGTTTGGCTTATTTACCTGATAATAGCTGTCAATATGGTCGAACAGCGCCGATATATTTGTTTCATTCTCAGTGTGTTGCAGTGGACAGGTATCACAAACTCTTTCGCCAAATGTAATGTTCTGTATATCAAACTTTTTACTTAACTGTTCGGCTTGATTGTTTATTATATCAATATTCTGTTGCAGTCTGATGGAATCGTTCAGATACTTTATTGATTCTGAATTATCATGTGCAAAAATCAGTTTTGGCTTTTGAATTTCTGTAAGTGTAAATGATATTCGGGGATTTAGCAAAATAAAAATCAGTATTCCAATAGTTAATGCTCTTAATGCAAAAAGATAAAAAGTTACTGATTTAGAGAACTGATTAGATGATTTTTTATAGTAAAAATAGTATGAAATCAAAGCTCCGATAGCCAAAGCCAATAAGAAATAGAATATAAATTGAAGTGTGCTACTCATATCGTAATTACCATGTTTTAATTGCCAAAAATACAAGATTTTTCAATTTTCAGGGTAAAACTTTATAACAAAAGAGCCTTACAAAAATATGTAAAGCTCTAATGTTTTTATAATTGTATATTTTTCTGTTCTATACCTATAATCAGGTTTGCATTGCTCCACAAACGCTAATTACCTGTCCGCTAACATACGATGAAAGGTCGGAAGCTAAGAAAAGACATACCTTAGCAACTTCATCTGGTTCTCCTCCGCGTCTTAATGGAATTTTTTCGTACCAACCTTTAACTATCTCTTCGGGCAGTTGTCCTGTCATGTCGGTAATGATAAATCCAGGTGCAACAGCGTTACAACGGATATTACGCACACCAAGCTCTTTGGCAATTGATTTTGTAAAACCAATCATACCGGCTTTTGATGCTGAATAGTTACTTTGATTAGCGTTTCCACCAACTCCAACAACTGAACTCATGTTTATAATGCTTCCAGAGGCTTGTTTCCACATAATTGGCTGAACAGCTTTAGTGAAGTTAAATGCTGATTTTAGGTTTACGTTAATAACAGCATCCCACTGCTCTTCGGTCATACGCTTTAGAGCGCCATCTTTTGTTATGCCCGCATTGTTAACTAAAATATCAACGCGTTCAAAGTCTTTAGCTATCTCTGCAACAACTTTTTGTGTTTGCTCGTAGTCGGCAGCATTTGAGGCATAGCCTTTTGCTTTGACATTTAAAGCGGTAATCTCTTTTTCGGTTTCAAGAGCTACATCGTTGATAACAAGGTCTGTAAATGCGATATTGCATCCTTCTGATGCTAAACGGAGCGCAACCGCTTTTCCTATTCCTCGTGCAGCTCCTGTAACAATTGCTGTTTTACCTTCAAGTAATTTCATAGTTAAAAGTTAAAAGTTAAAAGTTTATAAAGCGACGCACTGAGCGCAGCCAAAGTGTTGAAAGTATAGACAGGAGATGTGCTGTCTGTACAAATCTGTGCCAAATTTACGAAATGAGATTGGTTTTGCAAAATTTTTAACGTTAATCAGGTAAAGTTAGTATTTCGTATCCTGTTGGAGTAACCAAAACCGTGTGTTCGAACTGTGCAGATAGTTTTCCGTCAATTGTTCTGGCTGTCCAACCATCTTTAGTGTCGATTTTTACTCTGGGCTTGCCCATATTTATCATTGGTTCAATCGTAAAAATCATTCCTTCGCGCATCTTTTTCCCAGAACCTCTGCGTGCAATATGTTCAACTTGTGGTTCTTCATGAAAATCAATTCCAACACCGTGACCACAAAACTCGTAAACAACGCTGTATCCTTTACTGTGTGCATAACGTGCAATTACAAATCCAATATCTCCAAAATATGCACCGGGTTTTACTTGTTGGATTCCTAAATTCAAACAATGTTTTGTTGCTTCAACCAACTTCATTGCATCATCTGAAACGTTGCCTATTAAAAACATTGTGCTTGTATCGCCATAATACCCATTTAAAATTGTGGTTACATCGATATTTACAATATCTCCATCTTTTAAAATAACTGATTCTGAGGGGATTCCGTGACAAACTACTTCGTTAAGAGATATGCACGATGCTTTTGGAAAACCATTATAGCCCAATGTTGCTGAAGTTGCGTCATTATCTTCTATATATCTTAATATTAAGTTGTCTAAATACTCTGTTGAAACTCCTGCAACTACGTGTGGTTCAATATATTTTAAAACATTAGCTGCTAAACGTGAACTTTTACGAATACCTTCAATTTGTTCGGGTGTTTTAATTATTATAGACATTATAAATATTGTTTGAATTTATAAAATGAAATAGTTTCCAAAGCTAACAATTAAACGTCGCTTTGGAAACTATTGCCATTA
>DAOOBP010000185.1:0-3152 GCA_035407925.1 Salinivirgaceae bacterium | reverse complement strand
CAACGCATGAAAGGCAGAACGCCTGAGCAAAAAAAAGTGATTAAGTATTTTTATGGAGAAGGAGGCTGCCTATCTTTCTTATCTCCTGGCTTGAAAGACGAAGATTATGATGCAATGGTGCAAGCAAAAGCAAAAAGCATGGACTTCAGACAAAAAGCCCTCAACAAAATTGGTTTGGACGAATCACAAGTAAGTGAAATTGAACCTGTACACTTTGAAGGGTATTGGTTTGATGAGAAGAAAACATTAGCTAAATGGGGCAAAGACAAAGTTTGGCGGAGTTCAGCCTATCAGACAACTTGGATATTTTTTAGTTCTTCACAAATTTATGTATATCAGTATACATTTAACATGGATGAGGACGGAAAGAAAGAATCCACAGAAGAATACTTCTACAAAGACATAACTAATTTCTCAACAACTTCTGATACTGTTGAAAAATGGGTGCTTGATAAAGTAAGCTGTAAAGGCGAAGCTTCCTATGCTCGTAAAAATGTTGATGCAAACCGTTTTGCTATAATTGTACCCGGTGACAAGTTCTACTGTTCAATGGACCAAAACGATTATACAGAGAGAGCAATTCAAGGTATGAAAGCAAAGTTGAGAGAAAAGAAAGGGTAATTCAAAGGAGTTTTACATTCATGGCTATTATAAAATTCCTAACACTGACTCGGTATTCTTCAAAAAATGAAGAAATGCCGAGTCAGTTTGAACAAGACATTTCAGAGGCTTATGTATGCAATCGTCAAATTAGCAGACCTGATTTAAATATTTGGAAAGCAATTAAAAAAGTGTCGATTTTTACATTGGTAACTGTATTGTTGGCACTTATTCTAAATTACATTTTTTATTTATTTGGTTTGTTTACTTATTTACCAATAGAGATACAAAAATTTCAAAGCGATAATCCAAAATTGTTTTTTTTTCTTTTTACGGCTGGTTTGGGATTTTTAGCTTTCTTGTTTTTTTTGAGAAATATTTTGATTGGAATTGTTGAATTGTATCAGCATTATGCTTCTGAGGATGTTCGTAGGAGATGTTTATTTAAGCCAACTTGTTCGGAATACACAATATTAGCCTTAAAGAAATACGGTGTTATAATTGGGCTTTACAAAGCCTACATTCGCATTTTTAAAAAATGTAGAGGAAATATTTACCGTATTGATTACCCTTAAAACTTAAAAAATCATTTAAAACAAATAATTATGGGACTATTCAATAACAAAAATCCTAATGAAACTGCCTTTACAGGCGGTAAAAAGCATTGGGCTGATGTAATCAAAAATACTGGACCCGGTGAACTTTTAATTTGGCGACAACCAGAGGAAGATTTCAATACAAGTTCTACTCTTATTGTTATGCCGGGAGAAGAAGCCATTTTTATAAAAGGTGGTACAGTTGAACAAACCTTTGAAAATGGAACTTATAAATTATCAACTGAGAATTATCCTTTTATTAGTCGTTTAAGAAACGCTTTTACTGGTGGTATAAGTACATTTAATTGTGTCGTCTATTTTGTTCGCAAAGCTCACTCTGAAGAAATTTTGTGGGGTACAGATTCACCAATTCAGGTGCGTGACAAAATGCTTGGAATTGCAACCAAACTTAAAGCAAGAGGGGCATACAAAGTTCAGATTGACAACCCTGTTAAGTTTCTTGAAAAACTGATTGGTAATAATGTGCCTTTTCAATTACAGGAAGAACTTAGCAAGTATTTCATAAATGAATTTCAAAGCAAAATAAAGTCAAGCATTACAAGAGCAGCAAACGAATCAACGCAAGAACTTTTAGGCATTGAAGCCCGATTAGATGAATTTGCAGATGCTATAAGTCCATTCATGCAGGAAACGCTTAATGATTATGGATTAAAATTAGTTAAGTTTTCAATTGCAGCAATCAATATTGACGATGATGAACTAAGAAGGCGTTATGATGAAATTGGAATGGATGCCATTGCAAAAATGAGAAATGCACAAGCAGACAAATCTGTTATGGGAATATTGGGCGATGACTGGGCAAAACAGCAACAAGTTGATATACTCAAAGGTATTGCAAATAATGAGGGCGGTGGCGTTGCCACGGCAGGCGCAGGTTTAGGAATGGGTTTGGCTGCTGGTGGAGTGTTTGGCGGTATGGCTCAACAAGTTTTTAATCCTTCTCAAAATCAACAACCTCAAAATGTAAGCCCTGTTGAAAAAATCAAACAACTTAAAGAAATGCTTGACATTGGCGCAATTACACAGGAGGAATTTGATGCCAAGAAAAAGGAAATATTAAGTAAAATGTAAGAAAGGAGGCTTTTATGAAAAAAACAAAAATTTTCTGGTATCTGTTAGATTCAATCTTTTTGATTGTTTTTAATCTTTATTTCTTTCTGCTTAAAGGCATTGAACAACCTGCTTCTGTATGGATTTCATACGCCTCAATTCACTTAGCATATTTAATGCTTCTAATAACGCCTTCTTTTGTAAGAAAGGGAAGCGTTTCGGCTGATTATGGTCGTCCATTGTTTGTGATTACAACAAGTTACTTTTTTTTGGCACTAATAGTTGGAGTTGTTTTTATAGCACTTTCACCTGAAAGCATTACAGTTGCTTTATTGGTTCAAGTTACAATTGCTGCAATTTTCGCAATTCTATTGCTTACAAACCTGATTGCAAATGAACATACAGCAGATAATATTGAAAGGCATGAGGTTGAATTAAAATATGTGAAAGAATCTTCTTCAAGGCTTGATGCTCTGCTAAAGCAAATATCCGATAATGCCATTCGCAAGAAAGTTGAAAAGGCTTATGATTTGATTCATAGCAGTCAAGTCAAATCTTCTAACAATGTAAAATCAATTGAACAAGACGTGATTAGTGAAATTGAAAATCTTGAAAAAGCATTGCAAAAAAACAACTTTGAAAATATTCAAATGATAGTTGATAAAATTTGCAATTTGGCAAACGAAAGAAACCGACAATTAAAACTTTTAAACTGAATATCCGATTAAATATGGCTCAACAAATAGTAGAATTAACTTGTCCCGGCTGTGGTGACAGAGTTACGACAGGACAAACGGAATGCAAATTTTGTCATAAACCGATAGTAATATCGACTTTTAATAGTGTGTACTCAATGCCGATGCCAGAGGTAAACAAATACGCAAA
>DAOOBP010000184.1:0-3227 GCA_035407925.1 Salinivirgaceae bacterium | reverse complement strand
TTACGAATTACGAATTACGAATTACGAATTACGAATTACGAATTACGAATTACGAGTTACGAATTACGATTTATGACTTTGGCTTTCATTAAATTGGAACTGTTAAAGGTTTTACTGTAGTATCCACCACCCTATAATTAATAAAACTGCAAGAATTATTAGTAGCCGTATGTTTGACGAACGTTGAGCTTTACGTCTTGCTAATGAACGATTCGTGAAAGCTCCGCGAATGTTACTTCCGGTATCGTAGCCTTTTTGTTTTCTTAGTTCGGCTTTACGTTTTTCGAACTCCTCTTTTTGGGGATCGTAATATCGTGGATTATATTTGAACTGTTTGGGTTTAGGGGTGTGTACAAATTTGAATTTAAACATGATATGTGGTTTTTGGAATTAATAAAAAATCTCTCCGTAATTCACAAATATATTTATTTTTTCTGTTAATCTGTTTTCACGGGAGTAGTTTCTTTAATTTGAATTGGATCGAAAATACATTATATTATTGGTAATACCGATTGGACACACTATAGTCCAAATTTCACTTCAGCAACCAAGTACACCGTCCCGCACCCTGTACAGCCCACCGTCCACCACGCAATTTCTACTATTTTTGTCATGTACTAAGATCGAAAAATAATTAATAAATTTTCACTTTCATTCTGTTTTTTCGATACGGTTTTGTATCTTTAACGCCTAAAAGACAATTCTGTGAATTGCTTAGTAAATTAGTAAAGTTTTAAAACACAAATACTTGATTATAAAAATGTTGGTTTTAATGATAAATCAACAATCTGAGAATATTGTTGAAGACCAAAGTAATAAACTAACCAAAATTAAGTAAACAAAAAATTTATCGACACAAGATATGGTAAACCTGTTTTTTAAAAAACTTTTCGGACAGCTACCCGCTACCGAAAAATACGTGAAGCAAAATGAGATGCTTCGTAAAGAGATGAACGAATTTGACGCATTTGCCAAAGGCGAAAAACTAAATCGGTATTACGAATTAGAAAGGATTGTACAAAGTCGTGAACATTACGACACTAAGAAAAGGCTGCAAGAGCTCAAGTATGACGGAAGCGAAGAACATAAAAAGGAGCTTGAGTTTAAAAATCTTTGCAAAAACAAAGAGCTAAAATTGTTTTTTAAAATTAAAGATGGAGAGACGTTGTCTCGATTCAAAAGGATAGAAGATTCTGACACTCTTGCCGAATATACCGAAATGAAAAACTTGATTGACTCGAAAGGGATTGAAAAAAACAAAGAGCAAAAAAGAGCCTTCAAAAAATTAAAGCGAAACGAAGATATCAGGTTTTACAACAAATATAAAAACTCAAAAGAGTACAAAACATACCAAAAGGTTATTAACGGTTCTGCTTTAAATCGTTATAACGAGCTAAAATCGTATATTAACTCAAACGAATTTAATGAGCGAAAAGAATATTTGTTAGATCCCAAAAAATTTGAAAAATCTGAAGGTTACCGGAACGAACAGGAGCTAAAGGAACTTAAATCAGACAAAGAGATTAATTGGTACTTTAAACTCCTAAAATCTAACAAGTTTGATGCTACAAGAGAGTGGAATCCCATATTCGAGGATACTTTTGAAGGCTTTGATGACAGTAAGTGGATACCCATTCCTTTTCAAGGGATGTTGAATTTACAAGGCAGAAGCTATGTTCCAGAGGGAAATTTGCAATTTCACACTGACGGTAAAAATTTAAAATTTGAAGATGGCTGCATAAATATCGAAACCAGAAAAGAGAATGTTAGGGGTTTACGTTGGCAAGTCTCTTCTGGATTTAAAATGCGCGATTTTGAATATACTTCGGGAATGATAAATACTGGTCATAGCTTTAGGTTCCAAGAGGGCAAAATAGAGGTTCTCGCTCGAATGACATCATCAAAAGAGGTTATTCATGCAATGTTTTTAAAATCAGAAACAATTACACCACATATTGATGTTTTCTGCTCTGGCGCGAAAAAGGGTCTAAAAGTCAGACTCTTTTTTAAAAACCAAAACAAACCCGATTTTGAAGAAACAATAACCGGTATAAATCCTGCATCAAACTTTTTGTATTCACTTGAATGGGGTCATAATTTTTTAAGATGGCAAATAAACGGATTTACCGTAGCCGAATACTCTGGAATACTTCCAAGACATCCATTATATTTAGGATTATCGAGTGTACTGCTTGAAAAAACTGAAAATTTGCCGGCAAACTTAATAGTTGATACAATAAGGGTTTACGAAAAGCAAAAATAAATTGCCGATGACAGCAGATAATTTTAAGATAGTGTTCATGGGAACACCCGACTTTGCTGTGGAGTCACTCAAGATATTGCACCAACATTTTAATATAGTTGCTGTTGTTACCGCTCCTGATAAACCTCGCGGACGCGGACAGAGGCTCACTCCCACCCCAGTAAAAGAGTTTGCTAAATCGGTAGGTCTTCCTGTTTTGCAACCAACAAATCTGAAAAGCAGCGATTTTATAGAAGCTTTATCGCTCTTAAACCCTGATTTGGCGGTAATTGTGGCATTCAGAATGTTACCTGAACCAGTTTGGAGTCTGCCACGTTTAGGCTCTATTAATCTGCATGCTAGCTTATTACCGCAATACCGTGGAGCTGCGCCTATAAACCACGCTATTATCAACGGTGAAACAAAAACAGGTGTAACAACTTTTTTTCTAAAACATGATATTGATACAGGAAATATTATAGATTCTAAGGAAATTCCTATACTTCCAACCGATAATGCAGGAACACTGCACGATAAATTGATGATTGAGGGCGCTAAGGTTCTGCATCAAACAGTCGAATCTATTGTTAAAGGCAGCTATAAGGAGACTCCGCAAAATGTTTTGGAGAACGAAAAATTAAAAAACGCACCGAAATTAGACAAAGAATTTTGTCGTATTAATTGGAACTCTAAAGGCGAGGTAATTCACAATTTCATTAGAGGATTAAACCCATATCCGGGTGCTTATACAGAGACGGTTTTGGCTGACAAAACAGTTGGAATAAAAATATACGACGGCTTTTATGAAAATTCAAACAACAATAAAGGAATAGGTACAGTAGTAAGCAACAAAGACAGCATAAAAGCTGCAGTATTAGATGGTTGGTATCATATCACTGAACTACAACAAGCAGGGAAAAAGCGAATGAGCGTTGTCGACTTTTTAAATGGTTTGAATAATCAGATGCTTGAGAAGTTTGAGAAC
>DAOOBP010000183.1:0-3236 GCA_035407925.1 Salinivirgaceae bacterium | reverse complement strand
CTGTCGCGAACTGCACGCATCTCTACCTCGGTGCTTCCTGAGGGAATACACACAACTATTCTTAATGCAGGCGAAAAGAGTTTTTTACGTTTATCAATCATCCTTATCATGCCGCGAATCATTTGTTCTGCTGCATGAAAATCGGCTATAACTCCATCTCGCAATGGTCTGACTGTCTGAATATCTTCGTGTGTCTTTCCTTCCATTTGCATTGCTTTTTCGCCAATAGCCACAAGCTTTCCTGTTAGCTTCTCTATTGCAACAATCGATGGCTGATCGACAACAATTTTATCATTATGTACAATGATGGTGTTTGCAGTACCCAAATCAATTGCAATCTCTTGTGTTAAAAATGAAAATAATCCCATATAGTTCTATGTTATTTAATGCTTAAAATGTCTTATTCCTGTCATTATCATACTCATATCGTGGTTGTTGCAATAATTAACCGATTCTTGGTCTTTTATGCTACCACCGGGCTGAATCACTGCTTTTATACCCTCTTTACACGCAATTTCTACCGAATCGGCAAAAGGGAAAAAGGCATCTGATGCCATGACTGCTCCCTGTAAATCAAACCCAAACGATTTTGCTTTATCGATAGCCTGTTTTAGTGCGTCAACACGCGACGTCTGCCCTGTTCCACTTCCAATAAGTTGCTTATTATGAGCTAAAACTATTGTATTTGATTTTGTATGTTTTACGATTTTATTGGCAAACAGTAAGTCGGAAATTTCACTTTCCGATAGTTGCTTGTTCGACACTACTTTCCAATTGTTTCTATCGGTAATCGCTCTGTCTTTCTCTTGTACAAGCGCTCCGTTAAGGGCTGTTCTATACTGCCATTGAGGCGATTTACATGGCTTGCGCTTCATCAGTATCCGCTTGGGCTTCTTGGTTAGAAGTTCAAGCGCCTCTTGAGCATATTCTGGAGCTATAAGAACCTCGTAAAAGAGCTTGTCAATCTCTTTTGCTGTTTCTAAATCTAATTTTTGATTTGTAATTATAATGCCACCAAATGCCGAAACTGGATCGCCAGCCAAAGCATCTTTCCACGCTTCTATAAGTGTATCGCGAATGGCAACGCCACAAGCATTATTATGTTTTAAAATTGCTATAACATTTTCTGTTTCGACAAATTCATCAATTAAATTAACGGCTGCATCAATATCGAGAATGTTGTTGTATGAAATCTCTTTGCCTCCATAGATTTCGAACATCTCTTCCAACTTCCCGTAGAAGAAGCCTTTCTGATGTGGGTTTTCACCATATCTTAGAGTCTTCTGCTCCATTACGCTTACTTTCAGGCTCTCCTGAAAATCGCCACCAAAATAATTCCATATCTGCGTATCGTAATGCGATGAAGTCATAAATGCCTCTTTAGCAAACAGTTGTCGCTCTTCTTCGGTAGTGTAACCTTTTTTAATTACTTCAAAAGCTCTATGATATTGATTTTTGTTGCTTACTACCAAAACCGATTTATAGTTTTTAGCCGCAGCACGAATCAAAGAAATGCCGCCAATGTCGATTTTTTCGATTATTTCAGCGTGTGATGCTCCATTTTTCACGGTATCTTCGAAAGGATACAGATCGACAATAACAAGATCTATAGCTTCAATCTCATAAAACTTCATCTCCTCTTGATCCTCTATATCATCAACTCTGCCCAAAATACCACCAAAAATTTTTGGATGCAACGTTTTAACACGTCCTCCTAAAATTGAAGGATAGTCGGTAAGTTTTTCAACCGACGTTACCTTATACCCTTGGTTCTTAATAAATTGACTTGTGCCTCCTGTTGAAATAAAACTGCACTCAATCTCATTTAATAATTTTAAAATGGGCTCTAAACCCTCTTTATTGAAAACTGAAATTAATGCTGTTTTAATTTTTCTATTTTGCATTGAATTTGGTGTTTTTGCAGCTAAAAATAGTACTTTATTTTTTAGTCACAAAAATAGCAGAAAACATTTTCAGTTACAATGTTTTGATTTATTTTTTAATATATTTGTATTTGGGAGTCGTAAGACCGATGTCGGAAGTCGGAAAAACTTTATAAACTTTATGAACTTTTAACTGTATATTATGAGAGTAAAAATTTTCACATTAACACTAACCCTATTAATTTCGGGTACTTTAATCTCACAAACCACCTGCGAACAGGCTACCGAAAAATTAAACGACTTATTACAACATCGCCTCGACAGGGTAGAGAAGTTAGTAGATGACGTGATGTGGTTTCAACGACTGAACGACATTGCATACGTTGACAAACTTTTTATTACAGGACCACCGTTAGCAAAAGAGAAAAATCCAACTGCCTTGGGAGCTGGCAACCCTGTGAAATTTTGGACTTATGCGATTTTTCCAAAAGATATTGACCGCTCGAAAAAATATCCATTAATTGTTTTGCCACATGGAGGAGTACATGCAGATTTTACAACCTATCATTTTCATATTGTCCGTGAGATGATTTCACAGGGATATATAGTCGTAGCGCCCGAATACAGAGGCAGTACAGGTTATGGCAAAGGACATTACGAAAAAATTGACTACGGCGGATTGGAGGTTGACGACGTTTTAGCCAGCAAAAACTACATGATAGAAAACTACAGTTTTATTGACAAAAACCGTGTTGGCATTGTTGGTTGGAGCCATGGAGGACTAATTACGCTTATGAATATCTTTAATTTCCCGGACGATTATAAAGTTGCATTTGCTGGTGTTCCTGTTAGCGATATAGTTGCAAGAATGGGCTATTACCATGATGATTACAGAGAGTTATTTGAAGCAGATTATCATATTGGGAAGTCGGCTCACGAAGACGTCAACGAATACCGCAGACGCTCTCCGGCTTGGAACACTCACAAATTCAAGGACACACCACTTCTCATTCACACTAATACAAATGACGAAGATGTAAATGTGCTTGAAGTAGAACATCTTATTAAATCTTTAAAAGCCGATAATAAAAAATTTGAATATGAAATTTTTAAAGATATCCCAGGCGGTCACTCATTTGATAGAATGGACACAAAAACGGCTAAAGAGATAAGAGTAAAAATATATAAATTTCTTTCCAAATATCTTAAACCCGAAAATCCTATTACTAACTTAGAACAGCTAAACAAAGCTGGGTATAAGTTTTAAAAAGTTTATTTAAGCACAGAACTTTTTATTTAATTTAAATGAATATCCGCATGAATACCTTACTTAATTAATAACCACATAGTCAC
>DAOOBP010000182.1:0-3326 GCA_035407925.1 Salinivirgaceae bacterium | reverse complement strand
CAACTAAACTTAGTAACCAATCCCGGTTGTCGAAAAAAGGGGAGTATCATATTGTTATAGTGTGTTAATAAATCAATTAAATTGCATGATTATCCGCTAATATTCCTAAAAAGTATCTTAATTCTGCAGGCAATCCATTCCAAGTAGTAGATTCCCGCACTTGCAGGAATGACAGGGGGTTTGCGAATATCTTTAGGCATCAAAGCGGATAATCATTTAATCTTGAAATTGTTACATATAATCAAATAAACAATACGAGATTATTTGCATTTATTCCGATAAGAAACGTGCCGAAAAAATAATTACATCTTGCACAAAGTGAATCAACCACGCCCAAAAAATACCTTTTGTTTCGAGAATCGATTTCGCTAAAAACCATCCTAAAAATCCGGCTGCCAATAAGCCCGGAATACCGCCCGGATTTCCCCAATAATGAACTACACCAAATATCAGTGCTGAAATTAGTGGGATCGTTTTATCTTTCACTATGCCTTTGAGTGTTACCACTACACTTATTCGTGTAACACTTTCTTCTATAAATGAATTGGTTAGTGAAAAAAGCAAACTAAACAACAGGATGGGCAGTATATTGCTATAATCAATTTCTTTCCCGTGTATAAGCTGCAAATAAATAATTATCGCCGTTACCACCGAGATTATTATCCCGATACTTGCTCCGTAATATAACCAAGTTTGATTGCCTTTCGGTTTTATTCCAACCCAAGGCTCGGGGGTAATTTCAGCGCCAATATTCCCTTTTCTAAAATGGGTTTTAAATTCTTCGCGTTTAACTCCCCATAAAATAAGCAATAAAGCAAAGGCGATTAGAAGTGTAATTGCTTGATATACAATTTGATGGTTTGTCAGTGGCGACAGATTATCAAAAACAACTATTCCGGCTGTCCATTTACCTATAAAAAGAAATGAAGCAGTCAAAACTACTATCAATAGTAGCAGTAAAATTTCTTTTAATTTAAGCATAATTGTATCTCTTTTAATGATGAATTATTCGTTTTAACATGGGGCTTTATGGTTTCAAAAGCATTAACGAAATACTAAACCAATTGTTTTTTAACCCTTCATTTGCATAAGCGTTTTTGCCTATACCTGTCAGCCCGATATTATATTTCATATAGAGCTGCAAAAAATCACTTACTCTATAATGAACTCCAATAGGAACGGAAAACTCAACCCGGTGAAATGTGTTGTTTGGTTTATTTGAAAACAGTAAAAAGTTGGTACTGTATCCTCCCGAAACTCCGAATTTATTGTTAATGGTATTGAGTTTTAGCATAAGCGGTAAATCTATATAATGCGACCAAATATTGGCATCCTTTTCTTTGCTTCTTTCTCCTTTTTGATTATAAACTATTTCTGCTGAAAAGGATACGGGTTTCAAGAGCCTAAACTCTTTATATAAGGTGAATGTGGGGCCAATTCTAAAATCCCCGTTATTGTTTGCAACGGTGGAATAGGTAGCTCCCAGTCCAATTCCCGAAACGGTTTCAAACAATTGGTTTTTTTTATTGCTTCTTGTTCTCTGAACCAATTTTGTGGCTACAGTAAACGAAGTGGCTGGGTAAGCTATTTGATTTACAGTTCCGGATACATAAATATCCTCCTTCGGGTCGTAGTATGCCAATGCACCGGATAAGCCTGAGTGCCCAATCATTGCAGGTGTACTAAATATTTTCGGTAATTTGTACAAGTGAATTCCTACTCCTGAGCGTAAAGGCGAAAATATTTTGTTCCATTCTTGCAACTCGGCAATGTATTCTTTTGGGAACAATTTTCCTGTAAAAAATGCCTCAATAAAAGTCAGCATTTCTGCTGATGTGGAAACTATACCGCCGTCGGCCCCGAATGATGTCATGGCTTTGGGGATATTCAGCTCATTGTTTTTGTAATACATGTGTATCGGTCGGGTGTCGGCAGTATCGGCATACATGTAGGTTTTGGTTAAATTCAGGGGTTTGAATATGCGCACTTCGCAATTCTCCGCAAATGAACTGCCGGTTATATTCTCGATGATTTTGCCAAGTAGCTGAAAATTGGCATCCGAATAGTGTGCTTTCCCCGGCGTGCTGGGTGCAAACAGCGGTTCCATCTTTTTGGTGCGTGCAATTGCCTGCTCGAAAGTCCAGAATTGGTCTATTCCGCTTACAACTTCATCTTCCAAGCTCATCCCGCTCGGTCCCTTGTTCTGATAGTAATCGGCAAGTCCCGATGTGTGTGCCAATAAATTATTGATTGTCAGCTCGTTGGAGTAGTCTTTGCCTTTGTAAACATGCAAACCGGCCATTATGTCGGCATCGAGATAGTCGGAGATTTTATCGTCCAGCGACAATTTTTTCTCGGAATCGAGTTGCAAAATAATGGCTGTAACAAACAATTTGGTGGTACTAGCAATGAAATATTGTTGGTCTTCTGCAATATTTCCTGCCGAACCACTCCACACTTCATCCTTGTGCTTTACGGTAAACGATGTGCCGTAAATTTTCTCGTTATCAACTGTCTGGTCCAAAATCTTTTGTAATTCTTTTGATTTGTAAGACAACGTTGTTCTGTCTTGCCCGTTCAGCGTAACGCTAAGCAGAAGTGAGAATAGAATGAGTAATACACTTAACTTTTTCATACCCTTTGATTTTGATTTTAATGCAAAATAAAAGGGTATGAAGGTTAAAAAACTTAACATATGGTAAGAAATGACTTTACGGTATTTTTTTCCTGATTCTGCTCAAACTTTCAGGCGTAATTCCCAAGTAGGACGCAATGTATTTATTGGGTGTTCGTTGTAATATATGTGGTTGGTGTTCAAGTATTTCAGCGTATCGTTGTTCCGCTGTTTTGGTTAAAATTTCTATCTGTTGAGCTTGCTTATAAATAAATAGAGCTTCGGCAGCAGCTTTCATAATAATTCTACCGTATTCGGTTTCTGATAGTTCTGTAAATTTACACCGGCTAATTCTGAACAGCCTGCACTTTTCGAAGCAAACCACTTCAAGTTCAGTAGGTTGATTGGTAAGGAACGACATATAATCAACCAAAAAATCGCCCTCGTAGCAAAGGTCGATGCAGATATAGTTGTTGTTTGAAAATAACAAAATTCCACCGGAACCTTCCAGAATAAAATAAAAATCGACATCTCGTTCGTTATACCTTTTAACGATTTCGTTTTTTTGCTTTTCCACCACTTCGCCATACTGCACAAAATTTTCCCAAACCTCTAACGGAGCTTGATAAAACGGGTCGAATATTGCTTTAATTTCTTTTGCTATTTCTTTCATTGTAACTGTAATTCACTTAATTATCTTGTTATTCATTTA
>DAOOBP010000181.1:0-3338 GCA_035407925.1 Salinivirgaceae bacterium | reverse complement strand
CTGACAAATACAAATATTTTTACGTAAACAATGTTCTTATTGTAAAAAAATATTAACTTTGTCGGACTACAGGTGAGACGTTTTCCTTATTCGGAAAACACTCTTAAAAGGGAATCGGGTGCAAATCCCGGACAGTTCCCGCTGCTGTAAGCTCTTTTTTAGATTTCGGAAACTCTCCGCCACTGTTTTTTAACGAAATGGGAAGGCATCCGAAATTAGAGTAAGTCAGAAGACCTGCCTGTTGAAAACATAGTTGTAGCTTTCGGGATAAAAGCGTAAAATGGGTCAGAGGTCTCTGCATAATACAGAAAAACAATTTCCCAAAACGCATTTCGTTGGTTACAAATGTTTTAAGAGTTTAATTTTAAACCATTTGTAATAGTGAGATTTTTTAAATACTGTTTATTTTTTGTAGCAACTTTTTCGCAAATAGTTGTACAGGCGCAAGATTTTATCGACACACTATTGTTAAATGAGATAGTTGTTGTTGAAAAAGTCAATTATGCAAAAGTACCGGGACAATCGTCACAAAATCTCACTGCAATAAAAGGCAAAAGTAGCTATGTTTTGAATTTGGGCGAAGCATTGGAGCAAAATACCTCTGTAAACATAAGGTCTTATGGATTGTCGGGAATTTCGACGGTTTCAGTGAGAGGAGCAGGAGCATCACATACGGGGGTAGTGTGGAATGGTATTAATATACAGAATATTCAGACCGGACAATTTAATTTTGCCTCGTTACCAATCGCATCTGCCGACAAAATAATGCTTGTAAAAGGCGGAACAGGTGCACAGGTTGGCAGTGGAAGTATTGGTGGAACAGTGTTTATAGACAATCAATTGTCCCTTGATGATGAAATAAAAGCCGAGCTGACGTTAACGGCAGGGATGTTAAAACAGTATGGGCAATATTTATTGATAGAAAAGTCGAGTAAAAGGTTTGCTACAAGATTACTATTATCGAACTCAACCGCTGAAAATGACTTTACCTATATAAATACTTCGAGATTTGGTAGTCCAGTTGATACAAACACGAACGGTGCCTTTTCAAAGTTATCAGCGCTTAGTAGTTCAAAGCTTTTATTAGGCAAAAAAAGTGCAATCAACTTGCATTTATGGTTTACAAAGCAGCACACCGAAGACGCGGGTACAATGCTTATCCCACCAAAGGGACATTATACAAATGATGACAATATTCGTTCAGTGCTACACTGGGAGTGGTGTAACAATAATCTTTCCATCGATTTTCGTTCAGCATATCTTTATGGATATATGAAATATGCAGGCGATATAGTTTCTAACCACTTCACAAACAATCAATTAAACGAGATTTCTGTTGGGCAAGATAACACTTTAATTGAATGGAAAGCCACGATAAATCAGTCATTAGAATGGATGACAAGTACCGATTTGCAAAAAAATCCTAAAAGAAACAGATATTCCATGTACGGTATTGCTAAATATCTATGGAAACGGCTTGAGGCAGCTTTGATTGTTAGACAAGAGGTTGTTAATAATAAATTTATTCCTTTTACTCCTGCAATTGGTGTTGATTTCTCGGCAAGCGAAAAAATAACTATTTCGTCTTTTGTTTCAAGAAGTTATAGGTTGCCATCTTTTAATGATTTGTACTGGACAGGGTGGGGAAATCCAGATCTAGTTCCCGAAGATGCCATAAACAAAGAAGTTTCAGTAAAATATTCAAACAACGTTGGAAAGTCGCGTTACTCTGCTCAATTAACGGCATTTCATAATAACATTAGTGATATGATAGTATGGCTACCGCACGGTTCTATTTGGAAGCCGGAAAACCAGGACAGTGTTGTAAGCTTCGGAATAGAGGCAGAGACAGATTATCTGTTTTGGAAAAGTGAAAAATTTAATTGTGGAGTACAGTTGCATTACACTTGGGTTAAAAGCTTTAGCGATGGATACGAAATGATATATGTCCCAAATCATAAGGGGGCAATAGGGTTACACGTTGATTATCGGGGTTATTATTTAAACTATAATCACAGCTTAACATCATTCAGATACACCAACAAACAAAATACAAAATGGCTTGATGGTTTCAATGTAGCTAATTTAAGTTGCGGCAAATCATTTGATTACAAAAGGTGTCAATTTAAAATATCGGGTGTGGTTAGAAACTTATATAACTCTGAATATCAAGTGATAAGATATTATCCTATGCCACCTCGCACTTTCGAAATTTCATTAACAATCAGATATAAACATTAAAACTAAAACAAAATGAAAACAACAAAAAAATTAACATCATTATCGAGAATTGCTACAATATTTTTGTTAGCAGTTGTTGCAGTTTCTTGTAAACCAGAAAAAAAAGAGGAAATTGGCAACTATGAAAAAGGTATTTTTATCTTAAACGAAGGACAGTTTCAACACGGTACGTCTGAGGTTACATATTATAACCCAAGTACTAAGCAGGCACAGCAAGATATTTTTAGCGCTGTAAACAATCGTGCGTTAGGAGACGTCGGGCAAAGTATTGAATTTTACGACAACAAATACTATATCGTTGTAAATAATAGCAATAAAGTAGAAGTTGTTGATATGAATTTTAAAAGCGTTGCGGTTTTTGATGACATTGTTAGCCCTCGTTTTATAAAATTCAATGCTGGAAAATGCTATGTAACAAGTTGGGGTAATGAAGGGGTTTTGGTATTATCGCCATCAAACGGTGCAGTTTTGGAAAAAATCTCTGTTGGTAAAGGAGCAGAAGGAATGCAACTTATAGGTACCAAACTGTATGTTGCAAATTCAGGAGGTTATGAAGTGGATTCGACAGTATCAGTTGTTAATATTGCTAACAGTCAAGTAGAAACAATAAATGTTGGATACAATCCAGGTAGCTTTGCCGTTGATAAGAACGATGACTTGTGGGTGCTTATGCAAGGAAAATATAACGAGGATTGGTCAGTTTCAGGTGCAGGTTTGGCAAAAATTAACCCCTCTACAAACGAGGTTATGTCTAAAATTGATTTTGAATCAGGCATGGCTAGTTCTCTCTGTTCAAACGGAGACAACCTATATTATTTGTTTAATGGTGGCATTAACAAAGCTAGCATTAACGACACACAAGCTCCAGTAGAGCATTTTGTAAGTGGATATTTTTACAAACTTTTCTACAAATCAGGTAAACTATATGCCACTGATGCAGGTGACTGGTCATCTGATGGTAAAGTGTCTGTTTTCGATGCTAATACAGGTACGGCTTTAGATACAATTCTTGCAGGAATAGGACCAACTTATGTTTTATTTCGCGACTAATAAGCTTTAAAACAAACTTTAAAAAAGAGACCCTTTACTGTTCTGAC
>DAOOBP010000180.1:0-3354 GCA_035407925.1 Salinivirgaceae bacterium | reverse complement strand
GTATATCCGCCGGGTAGCAGAATATTCGCCGCTTTTGACGTGACTCCCTTTGACAATGTCAAAGTTGTAATATTGGGACAAGATCCATATCACGGGGCGGGACAAGCTCATGGTTTATGCTTTTCGGTACCTAAAGGAGTTCAAAAACCACCCTCGTTACTAAATATTTGCAAGGAGCTGAATACAGATTTAGGAATACCTATTGCAAAACATGGAAATCTTGAAAAATGGGCTAAACAAGGAGTCTTAATGCTTAACGCCACGCTAACTGTTAGAGCAAATATGGCTGGTTCGCACCAAAACAGAGGTTGGGAAACTTTTACTAATGCGGCTATTGAAAAACTTTCAGGACAAAAATCGGGTCTGATTTTTATTCTTTGGGGTGCGTATGCACAAGCAAAGGAACAGATAATTGACACATCAAAACATCATATATTAAAGGCTCCACACCCCTCTCCTCTTTCAGTACATCGCGGATTTTTTGGATGCAAGCATTTTTCAAAAACAAATGAACTATTAATCAAGCAAGGGAAAACTCCTATTGACTGGAACTTTGAGTGATTGAATTTCGGATTTTAGGAACACAGAACACACAGATTAAACGGATTTACACGGATTTTTTTTGGATTTCGGAGTTTTTGAACACGGAAAACACGGATTAAACAGATTTGCACGGATATAGAGTATCGGATTTATGAATGGTTTTGAGGCTGTCTCAAAAGTAAAATTTAGCTAAAAAGCGGTAAGGTGTCTCAGAAGTGTCCAAATGCAAGGCACTGAGATTGAGGGCGAAGGAGCGTACATGAAGTACGTGACTGAGTCCGAATATCGAAGTAACGCAGCAGTTGGGCACTTATGAGACACCGCCCTACATAAAATCTGTGATTATCCGTTTAATCTGTGTCATCTGTGTTCTAATTGTTTCTAATTTCTAATTTTAGTATATCTTTGCAGAAAACTTAAATATTATGACTCGCATTATTATCATTCTAAACTTTTTTGGATTTGTATTTGTTTTAAACTCTTGCAAAAACGCAGGTACAAGTAAGCAAACAGATAAAAGTAACCCTAATAACTCGATACTTTGGGAAATATCGGGCAACGGATTGGAACATAAATCTCACTTGTACGGAACTATTCATATTCAAGACAAGCGTGTCTTTCAATATGGGAAAACAGTCGAAGATATATTAAAAAACACATCAATAATAGCTGTTGAGATTGAACTTGACAAAATTGAACCTATGTCAGCTATGCAAGCAATGATGATGAAAGACAGCACTTTAGATCAGCTTCTATCTCCTGACGAATACGCTTTGCTTGAAGAAAAATATACTGAAATTACTGGCACATCATTGGCTACCGCACAACAAATGAAACCGTTTTTTTTAAGTGCCAATATTATTCTTTCACTTATACCAAAAGATTTCCCTGTTGCCTTAGATATGCATTTAATACAATATGGAAGAAAGGAAAATAAACGAGTGGTTGGATTAGAGACATTTACCGAGCAAATGGAATTAATTGACATGCTGTCATATTCCGAACAAGCTCGAATGTTATTAGAGAGTTTAACCGATACGATAGACATCGCAGATATTTTAGACAACATGCTAAATGCATACCTAAACATGGAGGCAGATAGCCTGATGGTGTTGATTAAAGATCCATCACTTCCCGAACAATTTGCGAAAGCTATGATTAGCAAACGCAACCACATAATGGCAGACAGATTAGAGCCTTTATTGAAAGAAGGCAGTGTGTTTTGTGCTGTCGGAGCAGGTCACCTATTCGGCGAAGAGGGGGTAATTGATTTACTTAAAGCAAAAGGATATACACTAAAACCTATTTTATTCAGTTTCGATAATAAATAAATCTGGGTCAGCGGACAGATCTAGAAGCGATTGTTGTAGAATTATTTCATCATTGATAAATAAAGCTCTGTTTTTTACTTCGCCCTGTTCTGAAAATTCTGTCCAGATTCCTTGACGGCGATCATTAATATATTTACCAAACATTGAGGCATCTCCCGATGAATAGTAGAAAAACCAATTGCCGCTCGCTTTACCGTTTTTGTAATCGCCTGATTGTTTAACTATTCCGTTAGGGTGGTAAACAACCCAATTGCCATCGTATTCACCATTATTGTACTCTCCTACAACATACCTATTACCATTCTCGTAAAAAATTACCGCTGCTCCCTGTCGAACTCCATTTTGATATTCAACTAACTCTCTTACGTTTCCGTTTTCGAAATATGTAACCATTGTGCCGTTTTCTTTGTCATTCACGTAGTTCACAACGGATAAAGTATCTTTGCCATTAGTGTGAAAAACTACCAAATCGCCTTGTAGTTTACAATCACTATAAAATCCAACTCTTTGCAGGTTTCCCTCTTTATTGTACACCTCTAATTTACCGTGCCAGCACTGATCGTAACGTTCTCCTTTATAATTCAATACGCCGTTTTCGTGATAATACTCACAAAATCCTTTTATTATATCATTCTCACGGTAAGAGATTTCTCTCAAATTTCCGTTTATATAGTAGTATCTGCAATATCCAAAAACCATATTGTTTTTGTACTGTTCAACCTTATTCAAACTGCCATCACTATTGTAAACCAACAAGCTATCAGAGAGTTGACCAGAACTGTACGTTCCCGACTGATATATTTGCTTATTATCATAGTAATGTGAGAAAGGACCATTCAATACGCCCATAAGATAGGTGTATTTTGATTTTATCAGTCCATTCGGATAGTTTATATCCCAAACTGAGTCTAATAAATTGTTTTTGAAATTACCCGCTTGATATGGAATACCATTTTGATAAAAAAAAGTATAATGTCCTGATTTAATGGTGTCTGTGCCAACAATGTTTACTGCGTAAACCTCCTTAATTCTACCGTTTGGATAATAGCTACGAACTGTGTCTTGAGCGACAGTAAAGTTAACACCACAAAAAAATATCAATAACAAAATTAAAATGCGCCCTCTATGATATCTCAGAACTATCATTTGCTATATAAAACAACATAACTGGCTAATATTCAACTACAATTTGAGTGCCTTCGAGTGTCGATGTGCTTCCGTAGTCTAAAATTGCAGCCAATGCATAAGTTCCTTTTTCAATATCAGCAGGCAAATCAAACGTAACTCTTAATGTGTGTTTTGGGTATGATTCAAATGTTTTTGCAGGATAAACCGTCTCCTGTCCCGTTAACATATTCGAGAGAATTAAATATGATTTACACTGAACTATAACATCACTGTTATTTGTTACCAAAGCAGTGAACATACGCTTAGTAGAATCATCAGATTCAATTTCTCTTAATTGGTCTATTTTTGCATT
>DAOOBP010000179.1:0-3382 GCA_035407925.1 Salinivirgaceae bacterium | reverse complement strand
TAAAAAACAACCAACTTGAAACGAACTTTTGTCTCCAGCCTTATCCTTTTAATTTTCCTTAACCTTTTGGTTAAGCCTTTTTGGGTGTTTGGAATAGATAGAAGTGTACAACTTGCCGTTGGGGAAAGTGCTTACGGAATGTACTTTGCCCTTTTTAATTTTTCGCTGCTTCTAAATATTTTGTTGGATGTTGGTATAACAAATTACAACAATCGCAATATTGCACAACATCAATTTTTGCTTTCAAAACACTTTTCTAACCTTGTGGCACTCAAGGGCTTGCTGGCAATTTTTTATGCCGTGATAACGTTATCAGCCGCCCTTATTGTCGGATATCGTGGTTATCAGCTTAATATGCTTTTATTGCTGATGTTTAATCAGTTTTTGTCCTCTTTTATTTTATATCTGCGTAGTAATATCTCGGCATTGCAGTTGTTCAAGACAGACAGCGTAATGTCTGTTGTTGACCGAACACTTATGATTATTATATGCTCCTATCTGCTTTGGGGGAGAGCCACAGGAACACCGTTTAAAATCGAATGGTTTATTTATGCACAAACCTTATCATACTCAATTACCGCTTTAATTGCACTCCTTATCGTAATCAGTAAAGTTGATAAATTTAAAATCCATTTCGATTTAGCTTTTAACCGCGTAATGCTAAAACAGAGTTTCCCGTATGCCTTGCTTATATTGCTAATGGCGTTTTACAACAGAATTGATTCTGTAATGATTGAACGGTTATTGCCCGAAGGTGCAGCAGATGCTGGTATTTATGCTCAAGGTTTTAGAGTGTTAGATGCGGCAACAATGATTGGATATCTGTTTGCGGGGCTTTTACTTCCTATATTTTCGTATATGATTAAAAACAAGGAAGATGTGGGACAAATTGTAAAACTTGCACTTATGTTGTTAATTGTTCCCGCTCTTTTATTAGCCTTTGGGTGTCTCTTCTTTAGATACGATATTATACAGTTGCTTTACCATCACAGAAATGCATATGGTGTAAATGTGTTTGGAATACTTATTCTTGGATTTGTGCCCATTGCAACAACCTATATTTTCGGCACTCTGCTCACAGCAAACGGGTCGATGAAACAACTAAATACAATGGCATCAATTTCAATGGCTTTAAATATTATTCTTAACCTGATTTTAGTTCCTCGTTATCAGGCAACTGGCGCAGCTATTTCAAGTCTTGTTACACAAACATTTGCCGCTTCTGCTCAAGTTTTTATTGCGGTAAAAGTTTTTGGATTTAAAGTGCGACAGCAATATGCGGTTAAGTTTTTTCTTTTTTTAGTTGCGATTGTGATGTTAGGTTTCCTTGTTACTATTTTACGGCAACATTTTTCATTCAGTTGGTACTATTATTTAGTAATATATATATCTGTTGGATTATTGTTGTCAGTATTGCTCAAACTATTCTCGTTCAAAGGACTATACGAGATTATCAGATACAATACCTAAAAATTTAACGTATCATTCACATAATGGCACTATTTATCAAGCAGTCGCCTTTCTTTCGTCTTTTTTTATTTACGATTTCGGGGATTATTACGGCTCAATACTTCGAAATTGAAAGTACATGGTTATTGTCTGTAGCTCTTGTGTTTTGGACTGTTTTGCTTGTTGTTTACGGATTAATAAAAAACATAAAAATTGATATTTTTTGGGGATTTGGATTTAACGCTCTCTGTTTTTTAGTCGGTTTTATATTGGCGCAAAATGCAAAGCCTCTTAACGATTTGCCTGACTTTGAAAGCAATAGCGGATTTACCATTATAATTGAACAAAACGAGGGCAGGATAAACAATAGGAATAGATATCTTGGACGATTGTACTTTGCTGATAATCATAAATTTCTCGATAAAACAGTAAAAGTAAGACTACTTGCCGATACGACTGAAACCGAAATAAAAGAGGGGGATATTGTTTTTTGTACCGGAAGACTTCAAAAAATAGAAAACCGCGGTGATCCCGGCGAATTTGATTACAAAACATGGGCAAACCGCAAGCAGATTTATTACAGTTCGTTCGTTCCCAAAGGCAAATGTACAATTGTAGGCTATGACGAGCCGACACAAATAAAACAGTGGCTATCGAGCATCAGGATTTGGATTGAGCAATGTTTTACAAAGTTTGGAATTACTGGCAATCAAAATGCCGTGCTTATAGCCCTAACGACAGGTGACAAGGCAAGTCTTGACCCCGAATTGAAAAGTGCATTTACAACAGCAGGATTAATGCACGTGCTAGCTGTCAGCGGATTGCACGTGGGTATTATCTATTTGGTTCTTAGCTGGATAGTTAAACCGCTAACATTTTTCCGTCAAGGTAGGATTTTAAGAATCGTTATAGTAATTACTGCACTTTGGCTGTATGCCTTTTTTACAGGAATGGCTCCGTCAGTAAAACGAGCTGTGTTAATGTTTTCGTTTTTAGTTGTAGGCGAGGCTTCAGGTAGAAAGTATTCAGGACAAAATTCGCTGTTTGCTTCGGCATTTTTCCTTATGATTTTTAATCCAAATATAATATATGATCTTGGATTTCAGTTGTCGTATTTGGCGGTATTTGGTATTTTCCAGTTCCATAAACCCATATACAACCTTTTCTGTTTTAAAAACAAACTGCTTGATAAGATATGGAGTCTTAGCGCATTGTCGATATCGGCTCAACTTGCTACAACGCCCGTTAGTTTGCTCTATTTCAATCAGTTCCCGTTATATTTTCTGTTGGGGAATATTGTAATTGTTCCGTTGGTGGGAGTTATTATTCAAGGGGCAATTTTATTTATGGCACTAAGTTTTTATGCGCCTTTGGCTAAGATAGTTGCGTGGTGCGTTAACCTAATGCTAAAGTTTATGACAGGAACTACCGAGTTGATTGCAAAACTCCCCTATAGCCAGATTACCGGAATTTATATCGATGTGGTTATAGTTATTGCCCTTTACGCACTTTTCTTGATAGCGCACTCTTATTTTAAATCGCACAGTCCCAGAACTTTAGTCGGATTATCGACACTATTATGTTCACTTTTGATATATTCGGCAACCAAAAGCCATATTCTCGGTAACAGTAGCGAAATACACGTCTTTAAAACAGCAAGCAGCCCGATTTATATTGTGGAATCCAAAAGCGTACACTCAATTGTTGCCGATTCGACAGTGCCGGTTGAGCGTCATATAGCGCAACTATCAAGTTTTTACGGTGCAAAACTAAATCACGCAAGTCACAACGAGATTCAGGGTCGGTTTTCGGTTTGGGAGCATCCTGCTGGGAAAATTCTAATTGCTCCCGAGAATATCCTTTCAAGTATTGATACTACGATTTTTGAAAAGGTTGATGTTGTTGTGAGAAGTAAGCCTGTGAGGAAACGATT
>DAOOBP010000178.1:0-3441 GCA_035407925.1 Salinivirgaceae bacterium | reverse complement strand
AAGAGTACATTGTCAAAGGTTTTACAATGGATGATGAACGGTTGAAAAATCTTGGAGGTGGTAACTATTGGCATGAATTGCTCGACCGCATCCGGGACATACGTTCATCCGAAAAAGTAATGTACAGGCAAGTTCTTGACTTATACGCTACAAGTGTAGATTACGACCCAAAGTCGGAAATATCCATTGAGTTTTTTAAGGTTGTGCAAAACAAACTGCATTACGCTACGCATGGACATACGGCTTCCGAAATTATATACAACCGTGCCGATAGCGAAAAACCGTTTATGGGATTAACCGTATTTCCCGGCGAACAACCTACAATGAAAGATATTGTCATTGCCAAAAATTACTTAAGCGAAGATGAACTAAAAATCTTGAATAGTTTAGTGTCAGGGTACTTCGATTTCGCAGAGATACAAGCAATGAAACGAAAACCGATGTATATGAGAGACTACGTCACACAGCTTGATAACGTACTTTCTGCCACGGGCGAAAGCCTATTGCAAAATGCCGGAACCATAAGTCACCAAAAGGCGATAAATAAAGCAAAAGCTGAATACCGGAAATACCAAGTGAAAACACTGTCACCTGTGGAAAAAGCTTACCTGGAAAACCTAAAAACAACGCAAAAAACAATCGAAAAGAGAAATAAGAAATAATAGGCAAACAGATAAAAAAGCGTTCGGATGATGGTGATATGAATTACTTTTAAAAAATTTATCTTTGATATTCTGAACAACTTTTGGTCGCTTGCTCTCAAGCATTACATCGTGCTTGTCAGCGTCCCAACCAGATAGTAATTCTCCAGTGTTGGGTAGCGTGGCAATGCGTTTCTTTAATGCCTCTATCCTTTCGGCTATTTCTAATTTATTGATTTTTTCGAGTGTCATTATTTTATTGAAAATATTTGCGTAATATACAAATGTTTATTATTTTTGCGATGTTAAAAAGTTTATCATTATGCCTACTTTATTTTTTAGTTACGGTTTTCGATTTTTCTTTTTTTTGTTAGACCACGAACTTATCCACATCCATGTTGAAGGCTCATCGGGTGATGCTGTTTTTAATGTTGTGCCTGAAATAGAGCTACGTGAAAATAACGGTTTAACCGCATCTGAATTAAAGAAAGTACGCCAAGCTATTATAGAAAATCGTGAAGTAATTATCGACCGTTGGAATGAACTTAAAGATTAATCAATATGCAAGCAATTAAAATCACTTTTGACAATCAATACGCCCATCTTCACACCGAGTCGGGTAAGATTGGACGTTTACCGTTATCCTGCTCTCCACGTTTGGCACGTGCTACGGACGAGGAGCGCAACGACTATCGTTTTATGCGTAACGGTGTGCATTGGAATGCTATAGACGAGGATATTCGTTTTGAAACATTCTTTGAGTTTCCGCCCGAAAGTACGGCTGACAAATTAGGTGCTGTTCCTGCTTTTCTTTCCGTATCTTATTTGGCTCAACGTTTCTTTGGTAAATCCCGCTCTTGGCTACATAATAAACTGCGTGGTAATCTCAATAACGGTAAACCCAATGAACTTACGGATAAAGAAAGAAAAGAGCTCAAAAATGCACTTCTTACAATTGCTGATGAAATAAGGCTTTCCGCTGAAAATCTTTGATAAAATATTCCTGTTATATCTACTTTATTTTTGTTACGCCCTATCACCTCATTTAATATCACATACCGCACGGCATCGACTATATAATCGTCGCCCGGCTTTGGTACGTTCAACTGATTGCCGTCTTTATCTTTATCCTAAACAGTTGTGAATTGCTTTCAAAAAATTGTATCTTTGATATTCTGAACAACCCTGTTTGTGAACTTCATAATTATCCTTAAGTTGTGAATTGCTTTCAAAAAATTGTATCTTTGATATTCTGAACAACTCAAGAATTACAAGTATCGGAGAACAAATGTTGTGAATTGCTTTCAAAAAATTGTATCTTTGATATTCTGAACAACTAATGAATGGTCGGCTGATATGCCTGAAAAGTTGTGAATTGCTTTCAAAAAATTGTATCTTTGATATTCTGAACAACTTCAGTAGTAACACGATGCAAATATAGTAAGTTGTGAATTGCTTTCAAAAAATTGTATCTTTGATATTCTGAACAACACTATGGCAACAAGAAAGAAAAGCTATAATGTTGTGAATTGCTTTCAAAAAATTGTATCTTTGATATTCTGAACAACATTTTCTAATTTGCCCAAAAAAACAGCCCTGTTGTGAATTGCTTTCAAAAAATTGTATCTTTGATATTCTGAACAACTAAGATTATCTGCATCGCCTGAACGCTCAAGTTGTGAATTGCTTTCAAAAAATTGTATCTTTGATATTCTGAACAACCTCAACCCTGTAAAGGTCTTGTTCAGGCGTGTTGTGAATTGCTTTCAAAAAATTGTATCTTTGATATTCTGAACAACTATTTTAGATTTGTACACCGTTCCTTTATTGTTGTGAATTGCTTTCAAAAAATTGTATCTTTGATATTCTGAACAACATTAACTGCAGATTGCATATGCGTGAAGCTCGTTGTGAATTGCTTTCAAAAAATTGTATCTTTGATATTCTGAACAACTTCACTAATGCTGTCAGCTTGCAGAATGAAGTTGTGAATTGCTTTCAAAAAATTGTATCTTTGATATTCTGAACAACAAAAATAACACAAGTAAAAAAACTCACAGCGTTGTGAATTGCTTTCAAAAAATTGTATCTTTGATATTCTGAACAACTGAAGCCGAAAATTTATTTGAAAAATCTGAGTTGTGAATTGCTTTCAAAAAATTGTATCTTTGATATTCTGAACAACAACAAAAAATGTTTGATTATCATATCTCTGGTTGTGAATTGCTTTCAAAAAATTGTATCTTTGATATTCTGAACAACTAAAACAGACGACGTAGAGGCGCTTCGGAGTTGTGAATTGCTTTCAAAAAATTGTATCTTTGATATTCTGAACAACGAGCAATTGCATGATGATCTTAATTACCTTGTTGTGAATTGCTTTCAAAAAATTGTATCTTTGATATTCTGAACAACGCTGGAAACCAACGACTTACCAGCTTCGATGTTGTGAATTGCTTTCAAAAAATTGTATCTTTGATATTCTGAACAACTTTTTTTCTTGTTTTTACTAAATAATCCTGGTTGTGAATTGCTTTCAAAAAATTGTATCTTTGATATTCTGAACAACCCATATTAAATAATAGGCACGAAGCGGTAAGTTGTGAATTGCTTTCAAAAAATTGTATCTTTGATATTCTGAACAACCGCAGCCTGCATGACACCTGACATTAATGCGTTGTGAATTGCTTTCAAAAAATTGTATCTTTGATATTCTGAACAACAGACGCCAAAACTTCGCTGCTTAAGTCGGTGTTGTGAATTGCTTTCAAAAAATTGTATCTTTGATATTCTGAACAAC
>DAOOBP010000177.1:0-3452 GCA_035407925.1 Salinivirgaceae bacterium | reverse complement strand
ATTTTACGCTTATTACCAAGTATTTAGATTGTTGCCAAAATAAGTCGGGGTTCTCGATTGTAAGACTGTCAACGATTTTGTCGCCATGCAACGTATAACTTCCAGTTGGGTGCGAAGTAATAAGTTTTACTTTTTTGGAGCCTAAAACAAACGATTTTTTTACATATTTATCAACAGGTTCAAAATATTTAGTGTTCAAGTCGTCAGAGACTGTACGGGTTTTGCCCATGCCTATAAATCCACCAGATTTGTCAATTACTTTGTTTGCAATCAACTCTTTTTCAGTTCCAATAGCGTAATAAACTGTGTTAAGTTTTTCTTTTTGGTCAGCTATCTCAACTTTTTGTTCTTCAATTACCTGATGACGTTCCCGTGCCACAATACTCAGGCTGTCAACTTTTACGTTTAGACCTGTGATTTGATATTCCATTTTCTCAAGTTGACCTCGAAGCATCTCTATTTCAACTATTTTCTCTTCCATCTGTTTAGTCATACGCTCGACAATTGACTCCAAGTCTTTGTTTTTTGTCGATAAAGATTTGACGTTATGCGACATCTGGTTCAATTTTTTACGGTTCTGCAACAACATGTCGTAAATTGCATTAATTTGCTCGTTTACTTGTTCGTGTGCGGGTTTAGACTTTTCACCTGACACTGCAAGTTTGTTAATTATTCCCTCTTTCGTGGCAATACTGTCGAGATTAGACTGTATTGCATTAAAAGTTTCGGCAAAGTTAAAAAGAGCCTCCTCGTTTTGTCCTTGCTGATTTTTTAATTGTAGGTTTTCTTCTCTAAGTTGTTCAAGCTCAGCTTGATGTGTGTTACATGCAACCACTCCTAAAAGAGCTATTGCTAAAAAAGCTAATCGTTTCATTTTGTTATTGTTTTTATGGGTTTATTTTGTGAGTTAAAAGTTAAAAGTTTATAAAGTAGTTAGAACACAGATGACACAGATTTAACGGATTTATACGGATTTATACGGATTTTCATCTGTGAAAATCTGTATAATCTGTGTGTTCTGTGTTCTATTAATTGCTCATTGTTAATTGCTTTATTTCGGTATGTTCGCATATATTATTCCGTTGATTTTTGTTTAATATATTGTGTTATAGTTTCTTTTATGTCGTCAAACAATTCGTTGTTTTTCAGACAGTTAGTCAAATACTTATATCCCTCAGAATTAGTAATTAAATTAAAAGTTGAGTTATAATTAACGTCAAAAATCCAACTAAGTTGCATAACTAAAAAATCAGTCGCTGATTTTAGCTGTTGTTTATTTACAATCTTCTGATTTTTAAACTGTTGATATACTTCATCGGAAATTCCGCCATTCTTTTCTAAATCGAGTAAAACAGTTCTCTTGTTTTCATCAGACTCATTTTCTAAACTTGCTTGCATTACTCGGTAAACATCGAGTTTATCTGCATCACGGACTACTTTGGTTATAATTTCAGCTGTTTCATCGGGATAGTCCGTTACATATCTTTTGTTGTGATTTTTAACTGCATACAAAAGAGCCAACTGTTCGGGCGTACTGAAATGTTCAAGAAATCCTGTGTTTGAAAGCACATTGTGTCCCAAATCGCCATGATCGACTGATTTTAAGTCATCTAAAGTTCCGTAAAAATTAAGTTGCTCGAAACGACCTATATCATGCATTATCCCACCTACTTTACATAACAGAATTGTTTTGTCATCGAAATTCTCTGACTCTGCAATCTTTCCGGAAAGTTCGGAGACTTTTAAAGAGTGCTCTTTTTTTAGGTCGATGAGTTTTAAAAACTCAGGATCTTCGTCTTCATCGACAAAACAGTCGATGTAGTTTAAAAAATCGCTTTCGATTTCGTTAAAAAGGTCTAAATATTCAGACATTCTAATTTTGACATTATATCCTTAGCCTCATCAGTGCTTCTCCCACATATAAGCGGGTCGGGTTGAAAATCTGCACATATTTTCGGTCTATCAGGATGGTTATAAATTAAACATTTTAAGTCGTTTGACAAATAAAGACAACGCTCGCCCGCCTTTTTCCCGTTAGGGTGCAACGGACTTGGAGATGATATGGATAAATAGATACAACAAGCTGCACAGTTATCATGACACTCCATAATTAAATGTTGCCTATTGTATTGATATATTGTTAGTTGCAAATTCAATTCTATTAACACAAGCCTCAGCGCCGATGGTTTCGCATATTGCAAAGAGGTCGGGTCCGACCGAACCGCCTACCAACGCCAACCTAAGTGCATTAGCAACGGCGCCAAAGCCTAATCCGTTCTGCTCGATATATTTCGAAACGTTCTCCTTGATAGTTGCTGCCTCATATGGTGTTGTTTCATAAATTATTTTTCCAACATTAATTACGTGAGGAATTATATCGGCTTTCCAACGTTTCTTAACAACGCTTGGGTCGAACTCGGTAGGATTAATAAAGAAAAACCAGCCATGATCCCACAACTCGTGAGTAAAATTCAATCGCTCTTTAATAAGCTGAACAATTTTAAAAACGTATGAATAATTTGCTGTTATTCCCTTGTTTTTTAGAATATTAACAAACTCTACTGTCAAAAAATCGTCACTTTTCAGCAAAATATGTTGATGGTTAAACCAACGTGCTTTATCGGGGTCGAAACGTGCTCCTGATTTGCTTACGCGCTCTATATCAAATGCTTCTATTAACTGTTCAAGGCTAAAAATCTCCTGCTCGGTACCGGGGTTCCAGCCTAAAAGTGCAAGTAAATTTATTACAGCTTCGGGCAGATAGCCATCTTCGCGATATCCACGACTTACTTCTCCTTCGGGCGATTCCCATAACAACGGAAAGACAGGAAATCCCAATTTATCACCATCGCGTTTGCTTAGTTTGCCTTTGCCTTCGGGTTTTAAAATCAATGGGAGATGTGCAAAATTTGGCATCGAGTCTTGCCAGCCAAAAGCCTCATACAAAAGCACATGCAACGGAAGCGACGGCAACCACTCCTCGCCACGGATTACGTGGGTTATCTCCATTAGGTGGTCATCAACAACGTTTGCCAAATGGTAAGTGGGTAATCCGTCAGATTTGAAAAGCACTTTATCGTCGAGTATCTGTGTATCAACTTTTATTGTGCCTCTTATGATGTCGTTCATAACGACCTCACGGTTTTCAGGTATTTTAAATCTTACGACGTATGGCTCATCATTTTCAATTTTTTTCATCGATTCCTCTAAAGAGAGTGTCAGAGAGTTCTTCATCTGCATACGGGTAGTTGTGTCGTAGGTAAACACCTTACCTTGAGCCTCATACGATTTTCTTATAGCATCCAACTCCTCTGGTGTGTCGAAAGCAAAATATCCCCAACCTTTGTCAATCAGCTCGTTGGCGTATTTAACGTATATTTCGGAACGTTCAGACTGTCGATAAGATGCGTGAGGACCTCCAACGGTGTGTCCTTCGTCTATTTTTAGTCCAA
>DAOOBP010000176.1:0-3458 GCA_035407925.1 Salinivirgaceae bacterium | reverse complement strand
TGGTCTTTTATATCGCAGATATTCTGGTATGCTTCCGTTTCAAAAACGGTTTTAATATCCATAGCAACATAATCGAGCAGATTGGTTTGTAACAGCTCTCTTAAAACTGTTGGTAATGAACCATTTGTATCTAACTTTATGGCAAAGCCCATTTTTTTAATTTTCTCGATAAAATCTTTTAAATCGCGTTGTAGGGTTGGCTCTCCGCCTGTAATAACTACACCGTCTAACCAGTTTTTTCGGGTCGAGAGATAATCAAAAATTGTTTGTTCCGGTATATCTTCAGTTCTTTTAATTAGTTCAGGATAAACCAATTCGGGATTGTGGCAAAATCCACAGCGAAAGTTGCAACCTTTTGTAAAAACAATAGCTGCGACCTTCCCCTCCCAGTCGATAAGACTTTGTTTTGTAAATCCGCCTATTCTCATTTTTCTAGCTTTCTATTCCCTTTCTCGCTTGTACACCTTGATTGTAGTAATGCTTAATCTCTTTCATCTCAGTAACTAAATCGGCAGATTCAATTAGCTTGTCTGTTGCATAGCGACCTGTAATAATAATTTCAGTTTCATCGGGTTTCTGCTTAATAATATTTATAAGCTCGTCGTCAGTAAAGAGGTTGTAGTAGATAGCTATGTTTGCCTCATCTAAAACTATCATATCATATTTGCCCGATAAAATAATTTCAGAAACTTCTTTAAGCCCCTTGCGCGCTGTATCTATATCGGCTTGCGAGGGCTTTTCGTAGATAAAGCATTTTAGCCCGTACTGCTTTATTGTGATGTCGGGTAAAAACTTTTGTATAGTTTTAACTTCTGAGTAGGTTTCTCCTTTCACAAATTGAGCGAAAAAAACCTTTTTCTCTGCGCCAACTGCTCTTAATGATAGTCCCAATGCAGCAGTTGTTTTCCCTTTGCCGTTGCCGGTATAAATATGTATATATCCCTTCATAGATAAGTATTATGTTGGAGTCTATGATAAAAATTTATAGTTTTACAAAGATAATAAATAATGACTTTTTATTTTTTTCGTTGTTTTTTCGATTTGGTTTATTTTTTGAGTATGAAAATTAAATTGTTGAAATTTACTTTTCATGTATGTTTTTTATGTACAACAAATCTAAATTTTATATTTTAAAGTGCCATTAAGCAATTACGTAAAATAAAATACATAGCTTTGTTCTTTTTTACGTAAATAGAATCTTGTTAATGAATTCTCCCAAAACGTCTCCTTATGCTTGATAGAATTATTGGTTTTAGTCTGAAATACAAATTGATAGTCATTCTTTTCACACTGACTGTCGTAGGATTTGGAATATATGCTATTTTCAATATCCCGGTGGGTGCTGTGCCCGATATTACGAATAATCAGGTGCAGGTTATTACCACTTCAAATAATCTCTCTACACAGGAAATTGAGCAATTTATTACAGCACCAGTGGAGCTTGAAATGGCGAACCTGCCAGGCGTACAGGAAATTCGTTCCGTTTCAAAATTCGGACTTTCCGTGGTGACTATTGTTTTCAAGGAAAGTATGGGAACTTACCTTCCCCGAACGCTTATTGCCGAAAAAATCAAGAGTGCTTCAGCCGAAATTCCTGAAGGGTTTGGAACGCCTGAAATGGGACCGATTACCACAGGATTAGGTGAAATTTACCAGTATGTGCTTGATGTAAAACCCGGCTATGAAGATCGTTACACAGCTATGGATTTGCGGACTATTCAGGATTGGATTGTACGCCGTCAGCTTTCCGGTATCGATGGAGTTGTGGAAGTAAATAGCTGGGGAGGTTACTTGAAGGAGTATGAAGTGGCTGTCAATCCCGCTCGTTTGCAGGCTTTAGATGTTACGTTGTTGGATGTATTTGAGGCATTGGAAAACAACAACAGTATATCTGGAGGAGCGTACATTGAGAAAAAAAGCGAAAGTTATTTTATCCGTGGCGATGGTCAGGTAAAGTCTATCGAAGATATTGAAAATATCTTGGTGAAAAATAAAGGTGGAATTCCCGTTTTGGTAAAAGATGTTGCAAAAGTGCATTTCGGCTACGCAAATCGTTTTGGATCCATTACAGCTAACGGCGAGGGGGAAAAAGTGCTCGGACAGATTATGATGCTGAAAGATGCCAACTCCAAGAAGGTTATCAACGAAGTGAAAGAACGGGTGGCTGAGGTTCAAAAAACTCTTCCCGAAGGTGTTTATATCAATCCTATTTTAGAGCGAAGTGAGTTGATTAGCAAAACAACGACAACCGTTTTAGAAAACCTGATTTTCGGCTGTATAATTGTCTTTTTTGTGGTTCTACTGCTTTTAGGAAATATGCGTTCGGCACTCGTAATCGCCTCCATGATACCTCTATCACTGCTTTTCACCCTTTCAATGATGTATGTTTTTGGTATCGACGCCAACTTAATGAGTCTCGGTGCGCTCGACTTTGGAATTATCATCGATGGGGCAGTAATTATCGTTGAATATGTTGTGGTGAGGCTAACAGCCAATCAGTTACAGTTTCGGAACGCTTCTACCGAAGAGAGACTGAAGTTGAACGACGAAATCACAAAAGATAGTGCGTCCACCATGATGAAATCAGCAATTTTCGGTCAGTTTATAATTTTAATTGTTTTTATTCCAATTCTTTCATTACAAGGTGTAGAAGGGAAAATGTTCCGTCCTATGGCGCTGGCATTTAGTTTTGCTATAATCGGTGCAATGATTTTCTGCTTGACATGGTTGCCCGTTATCTCTTCCATGTTCTTACGTCCTGTTGATGTGAATAAAAAGAATTTTTCTGATAAAATCGTCGAATTTGCCCGAAAATCTTACCAGCCTGTTTTGAAATGGGCTTTGAATAAAAAAGCTCTTGTTTTTACACTCTCTTTTCTAACATTGATACTATCAGGTCTGATTTTCAACAGGATGGGAGGTGAATTTATTCCCACACTCGACGAAGGTGATTTCGTTATCCAGCCAGTACTGAAAACGGGAACATCGCTTTCCAAAACTATCGAATTGACCACGCAGATGGAAAATATCTTGATGGATAATTTCCCCGAAGTTGAAAAGGTAGTTTGTCGTATTGGCGCGGCAGAAGTGCCAACCGACCCGATGTCGATGGAAGAGATTGACATGATAATTCGTTTAAAACCCAAAAAAACATGGAAATCAGCAAAGACTAAGGAGGCTTTGGCAGAGAAATTCAAAGAAGCGTTGAGCGTAATTCCCGGGATTGATTACGAATTTACACAACCTATCGAGATGCGTTTCAATGAGTTGATAACAGGGGTGCGTGCAGATATTGCGGTTAAAATTTTTGGCGAAGATTTGGATTACCTAAGTCACAAAGGAGAAGAAATCAAAGAGTTAGTTGAAAAAATTGACGGGGCAGGCGATGTGATTTTGGAAAAAACAACCGGACTTCCCCAAATGAACGTTACATATAATCGTTCAAGGATTGCTTATTA
>DAOOBP010000175.1:0-3492 GCA_035407925.1 Salinivirgaceae bacterium | reverse complement strand
TTGAACAGATATTGCAAATAGCTCTGTTAGAGCGTGAAGAGGTTATTTTAAAGTCGGAAATAATAGATATTATTCCTCTGATAAAAAACATTGGCAACAGCTTCTCTCTCAGAGTAAAAGAGCTTGACGGCAGTTTTGAACTAAATATTCCTGATGAGCCTGTGTTATGTAAAATTGATGTCGATCATTTTGTAAACTCTATTTACAATCTGTTGGATAACTCGTTGAAATACAATAATAAAACGCCTTTAATTAAAGTTGATGTTTCAGTTAACCACTCTTTAGTTTACATCTCTATATCCGATAACGGAATTGGCATGAATAAAGATACAACGCGAAAAATATTTGATAAGTTTTATCGTGCCCACACGGGTAACACGCACAATGTAAAGGGTTTTGGTTTGGGACTTAGTTATGTTAAATTGGTTCTTGACAAAATGTCTATTAAAATTGAAATTAATAGCGAATTGAACAATGGAACAACAGTACGTTTAACTCTGAATAGACAAGAGTAAAAGGGACAAGGCGGTGCACTCGGTCACTTCGACAAGCTCAGTGACCGAAACCAAAATGTGCAAGGGACAAGGCGGTGCACTGAGCTTGTCGAAGTGTGCAAGGTGCAAGGTAAAAGGTAAAAGTTTAATTCGTAATTCGTAATTGATAATTGATTTTAGCTTAAACTGAAAAAAATTATAGACAAATGAAAAAACGATATTCAATATTTTTAGTCGAAGATGATATAAATTTTGGGACAGTACTCCGCTCCTACCTTGAAATGCAACGGTTTACTGTGGTTTGGGTTAGCGATGGCGAAAAAGCTATACAAGAGTTTCCTAAACACAATTTTGACTTGTGTATTCTTGATGTTATGCTGCCCAATATTGATGGTTTCAAATTGGCGAAGCTAATTAGAGAAAAAGATAAATTAGTCCCCTTTATTTTCCTTACCGCTAAAACTATGAAAGAGGACGTTTTAGAGGGCTTTAAACTTGGAGCTGACGACTATATCACAAAACCGTTCGATTCAGAGGTTTTACTGTACAAAATAAGGGCTATTATACGCAGACGTAGCGAGTTGCTTCAGGGTAAAGATAAACCATTTAATATTGGTAAATATAGGTATGACCCTGAATTTAGAACTTTAACTTTTGACAATAAGGAAGAGAGACTTAGTCCAAAAGAGGGTAAACTGCTGTTTATGCTTGCAAAAAACTACAATCAAGTTGTTGAACGTGATCTTATTTTACGTGAAATATGGGACGAAAGCAACTACTTTACTGCTCGTAGTATGGATGTTTACATAACAAAGCTAAGAAAGCTGTTAAAAAATGATCCAGATGTTGCTATCGAAAATATTCATGGAAGTGGATATATGCTTTCGATTAAAAATGTACTGTAATAAATTAGCAATGAACAATTAAGTTAATAGTTATACCAATTGTAATTTTAAAATAGTCCAATCTTTTTAAAATTTTACAATTGTAAATACCGATGCTACAGATACATAGTCCAAGCAAACGGTAGTGAAGTTTGGACTATAGTAGATGTCCAATCGGTATTATTTGAACACAGATGACACAGATTAAACTGATAATCACAGATTTATGTAGAGACGGAGCATGCTCCGTCTCTACTTGAAAATCCGTGTAAATCTGCTACATCTGTGTTTTCTGTGTTCAAACCTAATATTTTATGCTGAAGTGTTGCCCCTCGCAAAAGCTGCGTTTAAAAAGGATACCAAAGGCAAACAGGTCAACCGAATAGCGATTATTGATGGGTTTTGATATTTCTTTCCACGCTTCTGTCATATCTTTTGACCAGTAAATATCGCCGACAACAATAATGCTGTCGGTTGGGATTTTATCCCATAGGTTGTTAATATATTGCTTAGTTGCTGTGCCTGAATGGTTTCCGTCAATATATATCAATACCGTTTTTTGTTGTGCTGTGAAATTTTTAACATAAGAATCGAAGTCGGTTTGTATTGCCAAAACGTTTTTATTACCCCACTGTGAAAAGTTATCTGTTGCAGCTTTATGTAGATTAGGGCATCCTTCAAGAGTGATTATTTGTACATCGGTTGAGTTGGATAATATATTGGTTGTAAGTCCTAAAGAAGTACCTAACTCAACTATAAGTTCAGGATTATAATATTCAACCATTTTGCTTAGCAAACGCCGATATTTAAATGGCGTAGTTGAATATTTTGCTATTCTGCTGTATGTGGTGTTGTAGTTGCCATTAACGTGTTTTTTAGCGCCTAAATCGAATTTTGTTATATTGGTTTTGTTCTTTTTTAACTCCTTTTCGTACTTTTTATTTTGCTTATAAAATGCTCTGTTACTTTTGTCTAACAAAACTTTTTTTACAAAATCATAAACGAATGGGCTATGGATTCCGTGTCCCTTGCGATGTTTCGAGAAGATTTTGTATTTTAAAAACTGAGTTGGAACGTAGGTTATATTTACCATACCTCATTATACCTCTATTAGACGGTTTTTAATAGCCCACATTACTAAACTTGCGGTGTTTTTTGAACCTGTTTTGAGTAGGATATTGTAGCGATGTTTGTCAACCGTCCTCTTACTTATACTGAGCTTATCTGCAATCTCTTGATTAGAAAGACCTAAGCATATCTCTATAAGGATATCCTTCTCTCTATCTGACAAAACATCTTCGTGGAAATTTGTTTTGTGGGTTTTAATGTTTCTTATTAAGGAGTATAGAAGCTCCTCGCTAAAGTAGTTGTTCTGCTCTAAAACTGATGTAATGGCTCTCTTAACTTCGTTAAAATCTGTATCTTTAATGACAAAACCCTTTACTCCAGCATCTATCATTTGATAGTAGTAGTCTTCGTCTCCGTACATCGACAAAGCTATTATTTTAAGGTTGGGATATTTTTTCAAAGCTTCTCTGGTTGCGTCTATGCCGTTGAGCACAGGCATTTCAATATCCATAAGAACTAAATCGGGAATTGACGTACTTAGTGATTCGATAAACTCTCTGCCATTGTCGCTTTCAGTAATTTTTTCGACATTGGGGATATTTTCAATAAGCATCTTCAGTCCTTGCCTGAATAGCTTATGATCATCAACCAAATGTATATGCAATCCCATATTCAATTTAAAAAATGGGGCTACTAAACAGCCCCATTCCCCTCTTATTTTAGTTAATTTTTGAGTTTACAATAGCTAAAATTTCAGCTTCTAAATCAATCGCTTGCTTTTGGATTTTTTCACCTTTTGCAACTATTTCTTCAGCAAATTTTTTGTCCTCAAGGTCTGCTGCATTGATTTTCATATTTAACAATGCTCCCATTACACCTGAACGTGCAGCTAAAGCCCCTACTCCTGCATCGGTAACCGAATTTGGATTACCTATCTCTGCCATTGCCTTAGCTACGTGCATTGACTCGTAACATAGTTCCAATGTTCTAAACGGAACTTCGATAGCATATTTCGTAGCATCTTGAATAGCTTTTTGGCGAGCTGC
>DAOOBP010000174.1:0-3539 GCA_035407925.1 Salinivirgaceae bacterium | reverse complement strand
CATGTTCAGAAGGTCGTCGTTCATGCTAAAGGCGGTTAACGTAGTTAGCATAAGTAAAATAATTGTGGATAATATTAATTTTTTCATGAAGACTCCGAATTACTTTTATTGAGGGTTTTCTTGAATTCTTCAAATGCTTTTATTTGTTCGTCTGTCCATGATTCTATAGCAGCTACATCAGGATCAATTGCACTTTCTATCCGGACTGTTTGGATGGGGGGACGTAGCGATAAATAAATTTTGCTGGTCTCATTATAGAGCCGTAAGTATTTTTCATACCAAAATTTGTCGCGAGTACCATCATCTCCTATTGGGAGCACAAATTCATTATTGGAACCATCCAATACTGATTCTATTCGAGATAGTTCGCGTTCATAACGATTCAGGATAGTTGGAGAATATTGGTTGACACGCTCGGCTATAGTGGCAGACAAAAAAGCATCTGCTGTTTGTGTAGCTTCTTCTGCTTTTTCTCGGGCTGCCTTCATATGTTTCCAGATAGCTACTTCGGATACGTCGACGCCATATTCTTTTAGTAGAATTCCTTTTAGTTCTTTTGAAGTGAGAGTACAATTATCAATGATGTATTGTTTTGCTTCTTCCGTTATTACGCATGGGGTTGCCATTATGTTTCACCAAAAATATTATAAAAATTTGCTTTCATATAATTGCGTTACAAGATGTATTGCTTCTTGTTTGTTCTGGCAGCCTTGCAACGCAAAAGATTCTTGCCAGCAAGGTATATCCTCATCATTGACGTCTACATATAAATCAAAAAAACACTTTTCTGGAATTGCGCGATTTAAAAAAGCAACGGAACTTTCTAAGTCCGTTAACTTTTTTTCTTTCACACATTCACCACACAAATAAAGTTCCAGGGTGACGATCTTCATATTCTTTTCGCCTTCGTATAATTTCGTTGTCTAACGTTTCTATCAAGTCATATCGGTTTTCCTTAATACATTTATCTCGGAGTTTTGCTGCCATTTCCATTACATAAAAGATGTTGGACTTTTTCGAACCCAGTAATTCAATTATTGCACTTATTCGGGTATCCAAGTCTAGTGAAACTTTGTTTTCGTATGGAATTTCGATTATTACGTTTTTGAATTCTCGAATTGGATTAAGTTCTATTGTGTCGTATAATTCCACCCAGAACCTGGTATCGTCGTCCAAAGCATATCTGTCTAGCTGGGAC
This sequence comes from Salinivirgaceae bacterium, assembly GCA_035407925.1. Taxonomy (GTDB): domain Bacteria; phylum Bacteroidota; class Bacteroidia; order Bacteroidales; family Salinivirgaceae; genus JAAYQU01. Next base: position 2,341 of record DAOOBP010000174.1, on the reverse strand, counting down.
CGACTAAAAAAATTTTGATTCATTTAATAATATCACCATTGATATTGATTAGCCATACGATATGTGGCTAACATCTGGAGGAATTTTAGAATTCTCCGCTTTCATGGCTTTTTCTTTTGCCTGTGCTTCTTGGGCTTGCTTAATAACGTAATCTAGGGTATTGCGTTTGATCGATGAAAACGTTTCTAGGTCCATTTCAGGTTGCAGGTCCAGTACAACAACGTCTGCATTTGTAATGGTTCCCTGGGAATTATATTCTTTTCCGGTCACGGGATCAACTTCGTGGAGATAAAAATCAATGCCAACCATTGCATTAGGTTTTATGTCGGTTGCTAAAAACTTGTTACTGCCTGCGAAAATTATGTATTTTGCAGGATTTTCGGTATCGGCGTTTTCGCTTTCACAGGAACAACAACCTTCGGATTCGCTTTCTTTATTTTCTAGTTCGTTCCAGGTAGCTATAAATTCATCGATGAAGGAATTAAGGCGAGTTTCAATTATTTCGTTTAGTTCGGATTTCAGGGTTTCCAAATCTTCTTGTGTAACTTCAGTCATTTTCTTGTCCTCGAAACTATTTTATTATTTTAGTTTTTTTGAATAAGCTTTCTGATAAAATACGTCGAATGATGATCCGGATATTTGGTCTAGCCAGAACCAGTCTTGTTGTGAAATGGTTCTTTTGTCATATAGCATTTTTTTATCGTAATAGAATTCACGGTCGGTTATTTCTGGTAATAAAATTTCGGTGGAAACAAGATCACAATTTTCGCATTGCAATTCGCCGCGAACATTATATCGAAGTAAGCTGTTGCATTCATCGCAACGTAGGTCTACTCCGGTTCCGAAATCTTCTGTACATCCCACACATGAACTCGTTGTTATAGGATGAGTTCCGAATTTTTGCATGGTTTTCCGTTCGCGAATGTATGCTGCTTTTTCTTCTTTTGTTTTGAAAAATATTTTGGTTTTTTTACCGCAAATACTTATCACTAAAAAGATAGGTTTTTTGGGTTTTACGTATTTGCGGTTGCGTATTTTCTGTTGCTCTATATAGTGGTACTTACACAAGGAATGTAATTTGTTGACAGTATCCTTGCGGCCATATGCATTATCCTCAGATAATTCTATACCACATATATAACAATGATTACGATCGGATTTCAAAAAGAGTCACCAAAACAATATTATTAAAATGTATTTAATACTTTTCTAGTATATAAAGTTTTTGGTTGAAAACTATTAAAACTATTGTTGGAGTTGTTTTTCTAGAAGGTTTTGATAGAAATCCCAGGCAACATATATGTCCGGAAATTCCAGGACGGTATTATAACTGGTTATTACTTTTATATTGTTTGGTGTTTTTATGAAGTCAAAATATTCGGAAATTTGGTTTGTGTCAAAATCTATTATGTTCATGTGGACTTTGCCATAACGACGAATTGTTTTAATGTACTTCATATAGATGGCTATTGGAGGCATTATATAAGTAGCTAGAAATTTTGGATAGGCTTCCTTGTAACGGATCGGCCATTCATTGAAGTCTGTCATGGGAATATCCATCTTGTTATGTTTTAATTACCATTAGACGTTGTGTTCTTTTCGTATATTTCCATTAGTGTGGATAAGTTTTTAGGGATGTCAGATAATGGCCCACGTTTGTACCAGCAGTTGTAACCGCGTGGTTGCATAATGCGAAGGTCTTCACGGTAATTTCCTCTACCTATCCATCCCCAGTTCGGAGGTATGTTTCCATTTAGGAATCTAATTTCTGTTGTTCGGAAGTATTTTGGCACATGGTAGTTTTCATTGTGCCTAATACAATACAAAATTGTATGATAATCTTCATCTTTTTCATCTAGTGTTCTTTTTGTGCAATCGCCTGCAATTACCAAAACATCTGGTAATTCTGGTACGTAAAAGTAACACATACCTCTGGAATCTGGTCCTAATATTTGAATATTCATGGTGTGTAGTTAGTTGTTTTTGTATTTATACGTTTTGGTTAATCAGTGTAGATATGAGTACTCGCAGAAATCGTTGTTAGACTACCGGGCAAAACATTAAGATCATTTGCAATTTTTTCCTGGAGTTTAGCGAGGCCATAAACGTTTGTGGGCCAGGCTTGTAATATATCATGGCTTCTGAAAAAATGCGTGGCATATAATTTTCCTAATCGTAGTTTGTAGTCTGCAACAATTTGACACGGATGGTGCATATTGGTTTCCAGGTCTTTTTCGGGTAGCCATAAGTAGGCTGTTGCTCGTCGTGTGGTTGGATGTTTTTTCAGGATTTTTGTGATGTAGTATATTTGGCGAGACATGCGCTCGTTGTAGGTGTAATC
>DAOOBP010000173.1:0-3558 GCA_035407925.1 Salinivirgaceae bacterium | reverse complement strand
AACGATCCAAACCATCGTTTTTTGAACTTCACTTCCCAAAACATTTCAGTTTCCATGTTGTTATGAAGGCGAAAAGCTACTGAAGATATTTTTTCACCTTCCTGACCCCGACTAGCTAAATCAGTGAAAATAACCGAATCGATTTTGGTAGGAAGAGGAACAGTAGTGTGAGCCAACATGGTATTAAAGCCGGGGATGTTAACCCTGCAAGTATAGCTATATCCCGCTTTTACGGTACGCGGACTTACATACCAACCCTCATCTGTATATGTTAAGGTGTCAACAGCTTGCTTTTGATCTTCTATGACTACCAATGCGTTGTCGACAAAGTCGGGCATGGTGTCGGATAGATTAGCGGCCAGACTTATCTGAACCCGGAAGGTGCTGTCAGCTTGTAAGAACCCGTTCATTACCGGCACTGCTGCGAAATCCGGAAATTCGTCTTCGACTAAGGCATTGCAAGATACCAACATCAGCCCGAAAAGTGCAAGTGTAAAAAAATGGGTAAGATGATTGAATTTTAACATAATCAGAATTTATAAACAATACCGGTTTTCCATTTGAAATACTGTTTGTTGTAAAAACAACCTCCTATCAGTTCTGCAAAAATTCCCAGGTGTTTCGTGAAATAATAATTAATGCCAATACCCAGTCCAGCTTCAAATTTGGTTTTGTCCCACATGGCTGGTTGATACTCATATGAAACACTGTTTCCCGTAATATCAACTGTCCCTATCACATATTTTTCTGAAACTAATCCCATCCTTACAATCCCATAAGGATCAAAACGCGATTTACCAAATTGTGTAAGAAATGGAATGTGATAAAGATAATTGAGCCCGTAATAAAGCGTTGTTGTTGGATGCAATGCATAAGTCCATCGGGGCTCATCGCCTTCTAATTGTAAGACACTTAACCTGTTTAATTTAGAATAATTAAAATAAAGTCCTAAATCGAAACTTTTATTTATAGAAAAATTCGCATCCAGCCCGAAATTGGATTTCTTTGGTTGTTTAAAGTTTGTGAGCATGGGTGTACCTGTGCCGGACATAGAGGGATCTGGCTGTTGGCAATTGACCGTGCCGTAAGTTAATTTGAGACTAAAACTTTTGTCGTTTTGTGCATTTAATACAAAAGATATAGATAAGATAATAGTTATAGATAAGAAATTTAATGTACGCATAATTGTGTCTATAGAAATTTTTGGTCGAAAAATAAGAAATGATTTTATTTTATACTTTTATATAATCTTTTATTCTTACTTATCTAAAAAAGAGGACGATTAAAAATTAAATAAATTTGATTCACTATAGCCGCATCGTTCATTGACATTATTGATATTTGATTTTTCGAAGAGGTCACTTAAGTGAGTCTTATCTGTTAGAGAAATACCTATAATTTGAAGAATTTCGTAAACAGTCCGCTCGTTTCATATTGTGTTTTTTAGTTGACACTAATGCTAATTTATACATCATTATAAATGAGGGTGTTCTTGAAAAAAGTTAACACCCTCATAATTTACTAATAATTCATCGAAATGGAGCAATGGCATGTCCCATCACTATCTGTAATTGTATTTGTAGCTGTAACAGTATAGCTGGTAAAATATGGAGAAGAGACCGGATTACAATAAAAATTCTGCACTAATGTTGGCCAATTATTTGAAGAAGTTATTCTAAGGCTAGGATTTGAGTGCGAGAAGGGATGCGAATTCCCATAAGAGTCACTAATTGTTGAATTAATACTATATGATACAAAAACATCTGGTTTAAAAAACCAAATACCTAAAGCTCTGTAAAAATTCTTTATACATACCATGGAAAGATGTTTTGTTGTTCCGTATCCACCTAATTCAGTTGATATCCATACGTGTAATCTATAGGTGTCATCATCTCCCCATCCTGGTCCTTTAATTACTCTATCATCATAGGCGTCGTCCTCTGTTACATTGGCATTTGGGGCTTTTTGAATAGTATTTGATTCTTGCAATGATTCTAAAAATATATTTGTATCAAGTTCGTCACAATATTCAACTGAATTTAATCTGTCAATATTTGAAATGTTTGTTACAACTAAACCGTCATCAAGCTTTTTAAACACTTTTATTCCAATAATATACATTTTTTCATTGTTTAATAAATACCTTTCTGGATTTTTAAACTCATTAGTTACACAATATACATCTCCATTTGGATTGTTATAAAGTTGTATTTTATTGCTGTTTGCAGTAACAAAGTTCCTTAATTCCTCTATACTTTTGAATTTTTCCGGTTCAATTGTTTCATAAAATTCGTCGCATATTGTCCCAAAAGATTTAAAACCTTGCTGCTTTTCCCATTCTAAACGTTCGGATTTAGTCATCGCATTTACTTTAGCTAAGGTGTTGTCGAATTCTTCAATGGATTTAAATATTAGAATATTCTCTTTTTTCTTAGTATCGTGATTAATCACATCTTCCTTTTCACAGGCTGTAAACATCATACTTGTTATGATTGCAAGTATGCAAAATAGATTCTTCATGTTTGTTAAAATTATTTGTTTTCATTTATTTGTTTAGGTATATTCATTCTCGCCCACGTAACCCACAACCGGGAATCACTTTTTATAACTTTGTTGTTCGACTAACAACATTTTTTGGTTGTTGCCGCCTTACAAGGTCTTTTGTAAGACGGCTTTTTCAATCAGATAAAACAAATTCTTAGTCATAATATTATATTGCAAGATCAGTTGATTTCAATCAGGGCGCAAATGTATTCAAAAAGTTTTTCAAGAGGTATGCAAATCGTAAAATATTGAGGTGCACGCTCGTTTTTTTTACCTTTTGCGTTATTTTATAACATCAACAAACTTTTTTTGTTTTTCAAAAATCACTTTCGCCTTGCAACTGATTTTGCCATTCCGGTAAATTTCGAAACCGAAAATTATCACGCGTAACTCTACATCCGAGATTTAAGATAAATTGGAAGAAACTACGTTGATATAATTTTTGGGGATGCTACTAATTGTTTTTCATGAATATCTAAAGTATAACTTTAGTTTTGCACGCCCTTTAATCCAGTATTAATCGCCCCTCTTCGTTTGTTCTCAATTGATGGTCTTCGCAAAACTCCTTGATGACATCCAAAAAGTACGGACCAAATTTCTTGACTTTGACCTTTCCGAAGCCGTGAATTTGTAATAATTCTTTTTCAGTAAGGGGCAGCGAGTCAGCCATTTCTACCAAGGTTTTGTTGGCGGCTATGAGGTACACGGGAATATTGTCGTTGTCGGATATTTGGTTGCGCAATTCCAATAATCTGAAGTATAAGTTTGGATATTTGACGGTTATTGCTTTTGTTTTAGATGCTTTCGTTTTAGAATAAGCATTGATTTTCACATCAGGCACCACAAACTTATTCTTAAAATTGAAATATTGCTCTGCAACAAACGGATGCCGTAATTTTTTCATGATGTATTGCTGTAAAGACAGATTTTCGTGAAGGCTTTTCATCCCTTCATTATAAACCTTGGCGTTTTCTCTGCTATCGGTCGTAGCAGGCGAATCCGCAATGGTTTTAA
>DAOOBP010000172.1:0-3568 GCA_035407925.1 Salinivirgaceae bacterium | reverse complement strand
GAATGCAAAACCATTCTGGAGTTCGCACACATCACCCAATTTCACATATTCCACCCCATCCGGACAAAGCTTTTCAATAAGCATATCAAGTTTACTCATTTATCCCGCCTCAATTTCTGCCACAATCTCATCTATTGCTTTTCGGAGTTTCTCTTGCTTTTTAACTATTTCAGCTATCTCTTTATTGAGTACTTTAATATCAATCTTTTCTCTCGTATCTTCTATTTCTACATAGTTTGATACAGATAAGTTATAGCCATTTTTTTCTATCTCGCTTCTATCAACATATCTGGAAAAATATTCTTTATCTGATCGCTCTCTAAACTCTTTAATTATCGTATTGATGTTTTTCTCATCTAAAACGTTATTCTTGCCTTCTTTCTTGAACTCTTTACTCGCATCAATAAATAAAACTCTATCTTCTGTTTTATTTTTTGCCAAAACTAAAATACAAGTTGCAATTGAGGTACCGAAGAATAGATTATCTGGCAATTCAATAATACAGTCGATAAAGTTATTATTTACCAGGTATTTGCGAATTGTTTTTTCAGCACCAGATCTGTAGAAAATGCCAGGAAAGCATACTATTGCTGCTCTGCCCTTACTTGATAGATAGTTTAGAGAGTGCAAGATAAAGGCAAAATCCGCATTTCCCTTCGGGGCAAGTTTCCCAGCTGGAGCAAATCTTACATCATTAATAAGCGTAGGATCGTCATTACCTATCCATTTAATTGAATAGGGAGGATTAGATACTATGGCATCAAAAGGCTTTTCATCTTTGTGTAATGGATTTAAGAGGGTATCACCCCTCATAATCGAAAAATCATTGTAATTTATATTATGCAAAAACATATTCATACGGGCTAAGTTAAAGTTTGTAATGTTGATTTCCTGCCCAAAAAAGCCTTCTTCTATAATATGGTCATCAAATTGTTTTTTCATTTGCAGCAAGAGACTTCCGCTTCCGCAAGTAGGATCATAAACCTTATTTATATGAGTTTTACCATCTGTTACGAGTTTTGCTAACAGCTTAGATACAGTCTGCGGTGTAAAAAACTCGCCTCCTGATTTACCAGCTTTACTCGCGTAGTTAGAGATCAAGTATTCATAAGCGTCGCCAAAGGCATCGATATGATTATTTTCAAAATCTCCAAAATCTATTTCAGATATACCTGTTAAAATATCTACCAGCCTTTTATTCTTTTCAGCAACCGTTCCTCCTAACCTATTGCTCGTTGTATCGAGATCTTCAAACAAACCTTTAATACTATTTTCAGACTTAAAGCCAATTGCACTGGCTTCTATAGATTTAAATATATTAGCCAAATCAGTATTTAAGTTATCGTTTGTCTTTGCTGTCTCTACCACGTTTTCAAATAATTGACTTGGTAGAATAAAAAAGCCTTTATCATCCACTGTATTTGGTCTAAAATATTTTTCAGCCATCTCATCATCAATTTTTGCGTAATCAAAATCTGGATTTCCTGCTTCATGTTCAGCTTTATTAAAAAATGCAGACATGTTTTCAGAAATATAACGATAAAAAAGTATGCCTAATACATACTGTTTGAAATCCCATCCGTCAACTGCCCCTCTTACTTTATCGGCAATAGCCCATATTCTCCTATGTAATTCTGCACGTTGTGCAGATCCGTTATTCATGTCACTCATTAACTCTCTCCTTTATTTTACATTCTTAAAAACACAATTTTATTTTAAAGCCAAGATTACAGGAAGTTAAATATATTGCAAGCTTTTTTTTCATTATTAATAAATTAGTCTATTAAAAGTGGAAATATACATAAGAATAAGCCAAGCTGGATATTGTATTTACGATGTTTTGTAGATGGAAATTATTAATACACCACTTAAGCCATCTTCGATGAAGTGAGCAAGTGTACGAGTGAGTAGTTTTTTACCGACTGGCAGGAAATACATTTTATCTAACCTCAAAGTCCACGAAGAACACGAAGAACACAAAGAGGGTTATTTTTAGCCACGAAAATCACGAATTAAACACAAATAAGTTCATTAGTGTGATATTCGTGTTATTCGTTGCTAAAATAAAAAAAAGCTCGTTCGAGTTAGTTTTAATTCCCTGTTATACTGTTCTTTGTGGTTCAAATCCATTATGTCCTTTGCTTTCTTCGTGTTCTTAGTGGTTAAAAGCGTATCGTCTGTTAATAGGCAAACCTCTGTGGACCTCTGTGTTTCTCTGTGTTGAATTAAAAAGTTCGTTCAAGTTCGTGTTGTTCGTTGCTAAAATAAAAAAGTTCTCTGTCGTTCGTTGTAAAAAATGTTTTTCGTTGTTAAATGTCGTTCACTTTTGCGAAGAAAACCAAAAGCCCTTGATATATATATCACTTTTGTAAAAATTAAGATTTTTTACTATCGTAAAATAATCAACGATATTTTTGCCATCTATTGATTTAAAAAAACAACACACAATTTGCTTATATTGATTTCTTAATTTTTTCAATCTGTTTTTTTTATTCTCATTCCAGTCTGTACAAAAATTACCATTATCTATATATTGTATTATGTTGTGTAATTCTATGATATCTACAATAGAATATGAGCTAAATTCTTTCATTGGTTGACTGGTTACCTCATCCATTCTTTTGAAATAGGGATAATGAAAAAGATCATTTTCACCAAAATAACAAACTCTTTCATATCTGCCACTGTCCATCATTAACTCCACATTATTAATTGTATTAAACTCTAAAAATGTTCATTTAATACCTCTTTTTCGATGCCCTTTATAAAATGTAAGAAAAGGCTGTCAATAAAAAAATATTACAAAAGCAAATGATATTAATATATAAAATAATTCACAATGATATTTACAAACTAAACTTCCCTCTCGTTGAGATTTTCATTGAGACTCCTATACACTCTCTATAAATTCCCCTAACATTCCCCCAACACTTCCGCTACATTCCGCCAGCTTCTCCAAGATAGCAGGGGGAATGTAGGAGGAATGCTGGGGAAGTGCTGGGGAAAAACTGCATGAATAAAGGGCGAAAATACTTGGTTTTTTGGTAATATTTTGTGTTTTTGCTTATATTTTTGTGAAAAATGATGGTTTTTGACGGTTCGTCTCAATGAAATCTCGATCTCATCTCAATGCTTTTTTAACAACGAACGAACTTTTTAATTCACCACAGAGTAACACAGAGGACCACAGAGGTTTTGCTTCGCAAAAGTGAACGAGTGAGTAGTGAACGAGTGAGTAGTTTTTGCCGACTGGAAGGCAATACATTTTATCTAACCACAAAGGGCACGAAGAACACAAAGAGGGTTATTTTTAGCCACGAAGAACACGAATGAAACGCGAATAAGTTCATTAGTGATATATTCGTGTTATTGGTGGCTAAGACAGAGTTGATTGTATTATTTGACCTAATTTTAACAACAAACGACACGAGCTTACACGAACTTTTTTACAGCGAACTACAACGAACTTTTCCGCTCCTCTGTCGCGGTGGGGGTTTGTGGTTTTGTGTGATACATGAGAGCTTTGAATTAGAAAGCAGACAATAAATATAGTTAAAATATTACTTGA
>DAOOBP010000171.1:1432-3607 GCA_035407925.1 Salinivirgaceae bacterium | reverse complement strand
TTTTTGTCCGTAGGACAACATATGATTAACCATAGGCGCAAGCCTATGGGTGTGCCATAAGCACATAATCCCACCCGTAGGGTGGCACATTGCCTCAATGCGTTTGTGTCGCCCTACGGGCAAAAGTCTGAGGCATTGCAGTTTCCGTAAGATAAATCTTACGGTTAATTACATATTGTCCTACGGACAATTCCACTTGCTTCTTGCACCTTTTACCTTCTAATTACTGACTTCTATACTTCGGTGTATTGAGCTTGTCGAAATGCTCCGCTAAGCGCACCGCCCTGTAAATTCGTAATTCGTAACTCGTAATTCGCAATTGTTAATCGCTTCACTCTTTTAACTATTATAACTTTTAACTACTTTTGCACCGTCAATATAAAAACCATTTCTAATGTACGCTATTTCAACCGAGAATGTAACAAAAACATTTATCAATCACAGAGCTTTAGATAATGTCTCCATAGACGTGCCAAAAGGAACAATATTCGGATTGTTGGGACCAAATGGAGCAGGAAAAACAACTCTGATTCGTATTATCAATCAAATTTACGCCCCTGACAGCGGGATTGTTAAAATTGATGGAGAAATTTTATCCCCAAAACATACTGCAAATATCGGTTATCTGCCCGAAGAGCGCGGACTTTATAAAAAAATGAAAGTAGGAGAGCAGGCTATCTATTTAGCCCGATTGAAAGGACTTTCACGACACGATGCTTTAAAAAGGTTGAAATATTGGTTCGAAAAGCTCGAAATCCAGTCGTGGTGGGATAAAAAAGTTGAAGAACTCTCAAAAGGTATGGCGCAAAAACTACAATTTATTATAACTATAATTCACGAGCCTCAACTACTTATTTTCGATGAGCCTTTCAGTGGCTTCGACCCAATTAATGCAACTCTTTTGAAAGATGAGATGTTAGAGTTGCGCGAAAAAGGGGCAACAATAATTTTCTCAACCCACAATATGAGCAGTGTCGAAGAGCTTTGCGATGATGTGGCACTTATCAACAGGTCGAGAAAAGTTTTAGAGGGCAATGTCGAGGAGATTAAGGAACGATACAGAACACACTCATATAAAATCGATTACGTTGGCGATTTAAACCAAGCCGCAAACGGCGAAGACGTTTTTGTAATTAATGAAGTTGAAAACGTTGGAAAATATATGCGCGCCGTAGTGCAGACAAAAGAGACAACAATGCCCAACGATTTGTTGAAAAAGCTAATTCAGCATGTCGAAATACGTTCGTTTAACGAGATACTACCATCAATGAACGATGTCTTTATCAGAGTAGTACAAGAAACCATGCCAAGTGATAACTAATAAAACCCGAGAAAGATGAGCAAAATATCAAATATAATTCAACGCGAATACCTTACACGAGTTAGAAAAAAATCGTTTATCGTAATGACTATTTTGGGTCCAATCCTTTTTGCAGCAATGATTATTGCTCCTGCATGGATATCCACACTCGATAGTGCCGATGAACGTAAAGTGGCAGTTATTGACAGTAGCGGCATTTTCGACTACACCAAAATTCTAAGAGAGGTAACCTTACAAAACACCCACAACCTTAAGTTAGAGATATTTAGGTTAAATAGAGAATCGGGTGATTACGCATATCTCTTTAAAGAGTTGGCAGACAGATTAGATGCAGTGGTTCTCCAGCGCGATGAAAATATGGCTGAAAATATCAAAATCACGTTAAAAGGAACATTAGAGACATTAAAGAAAAACGAAATATTGTCAGAGGAGCAGTTTGAAACAATTTACAATAGACATACCGAATACTACGATGCCCTTTTGATTGAGTTTGAGAGCATTAAAGGACGTATCCCCGATGACGACAAAACCAAATTCTCTTACGTAGATATATCTTTAGAACAGATTAAACACGCACTGAAAGATAATATTTACTTTGCAGTGGTCTATATTCCCAAAAATATTCTATCGACCCAACAGATACAGATTTATTCGACTAAAGCTGTGTCAATGAATCTTAGGTCGTATATCTGCTCAAACATTGAGCGTGCTGTGGAAAACCAAAAAATGATTGAGGTTGGGATATCGCAAGAAGATATGAAGCGTATAAAAACCAAAATCAATGCGCAAACCATAAAGTTAACCGAAGAGGGCGAAGAAAAAGTGAGCCGTCCGGAGTATGCCATGATTATTGG
>DAOOBP010000171.1:0-1332 GCA_035407925.1 Salinivirgaceae bacterium | reverse complement strand
CCCGAAGGAAGTGTGGCATATTGGTTTTCAATAATTCCGTTCACTTCGCCTGTAGTTATGATGGTAAGACTTCCTTATGGAGTACCTGTTATTGATATTGTTATATCAATGGTTCTGTTAGTGGCAACATTTATTTTTACAACATGGTTAGCTGCAAAAATCTATAAGACAGGCATTTTAATGTACGGATCAAAAGTTTCTTGGAAAGAGATTTGGAAGTGGATAAAGCATAATTAATTGCTATCTATAGAAAGAAAAAATACTTAAGTCGAAAAATATAGCAATATTTAATTTGTAAAATCAAATTAAGTGAGTACTTTTGCAGTCCCGTAAAAATAGTGTTACGGATAACAAAAATAACTAATTAACTATTTAATAATTAAACAAATGAACCAGTACGAAACCGTTTTCATTGCAAATCCCGTTTTGTCTGCTGCGCAGATGAAGGAAGCGGTCGCAAAATTTCGTGATCTCATTACAGGCAACGAGGGTGAGATTGTTCACGAAGAGGACTGGGGGCTTAAAAAATTAGCCTATCCTATCCAAAAGAAAACCACAGGATTTTACTACCTGTTGGAGTTCAAAGCAAACCCTGATTTTATTAGTAAGTTTGAGACAGAGTTGCGTCGCGATGAGAAAATCATGCGATTTTTAACCGTTAAACTCGATAAATTCGCCATCGAGTACAACGAACGCAAACGCGCTAGAAGAGGCGAAGTTAAGGACGAACAAAAAGTGGAGGAATAGTATCATGTCAACAACGCAAAATCAAGGGGAAATTCGCTACTTAACCCCGCCATCAATCGACACCAAAAGAAAAAAATTCTGTCGTTTTCGCAAAAGCAGAATTCGTTATATCGACTATAAAGACCCCGAGTTCTTGAAAAGATTTGTAAACGAGCAAGGTAAAATTTTACCTCGTCGTCTTACAGGAACCTCTTTGAAATACCAACGCAAAGTTTCACAAGCAGTTAAACGTTGCCGTCATTTAGCCCTATTACCATTTGTAACCGACCTTTTAAAGTAAACGAATAAAATACCATTTATCATGGATGTTATATTAAAACAAGATATACCAAACCTTGGGAATAAAGACGACATAGTTAAAGTAAAATCAGGCTATGGACGTAACTATCTTATTCCGCGAGGATTAGCAATAGTTGCGACACCATCATCAGTGAAGATGATGCAAGAGATGAAAAAACAACAAGCTCACAAAGAGGAAAAACTTCGCGCCGAAGCTGAGGAGATTGCAAAACAACTTGAAAATAAAGAGATTAAAATTGGTGCAAAAACCAGTTCAACAGGAAAAATCTTTGGTTCAGTTAATAC
>DAOOBP010000170.1:0-3655 GCA_035407925.1 Salinivirgaceae bacterium | reverse complement strand
ATTGAAAAAGATTTTTCTGTTCTATAAATAGGTAAATATACGGTTATTCATAAAAAATTATAAAGCGTTGCACTGAGCGAAGCGTTGCACTGAGCGAAGTCGAAGTGTCGAAGTGTCGAAGTGTGTTGAAGTGCAACAGTTAGGCGCTTATGAGACACCGCCTACTCTGCGTTAACTAAAATTTAACAGAACAACCTCTGATTAGCACATAAAATAAAGTAACTTTGTGAATTATATTTGAACGTTTTAAAATGCTAAATATCAAAAATATACTCTCAATTACAATAAATTATTGCCATATAGCTCTTTTTCTATTTACTTTCACGCCCTTTGTAACTAAAAGTCAGGATGTTGCAAAAGCAACCCTTGTTAATGATACAGTTGTATATAATTCTTTTAATGACAGCCTATTATCAGAGTTAATTCTAAATGGTTTTAATGAATTTAGAAATAAAAGCAGACTCGATTCATTACAACAAAACCAGTTTTTGAAATCGGCGGCTACAGAATTGCTGAATTTAGAAAAAAACAGGATGAATACGCAAAATAGAAGTTACAATCAACAAGATGCTTTAAAAGATATACTTATAAAGAGCGGAGGGTCAGGTATTGGATTTGGAATTAATGGTATCACAACAATTGACAACGAAAACAGTATCATAACATATCAAAACTTGGCATCAAAAATAGTTGTTACAGAGTTGATAAAGCCAAATATTAGCAAACAACTATCCGACAAAACTTCTGTTTTGGTAGGCGTTGTTTGTGAGCTATTAAATGGAGGAAATCAACTACTTTACTGCATAGTAATAGGTAGTTATTTGTCTGAGAATAAGGGTGTTAATCATATTTCGGAATTATCGTATCAACCATACAAAAATCGTCTGAAACTAAAACCGTATGATAGTAGGGAGTGTAAGCGATTAGAAAGATTAAGTGAATATTTTCCAGATATTTACGAGGGTTTAAAAGTGAAAGACGAAGAGTTAATATTCGATATTCCAAATAATAGACATTTTAAATCATTTGCCAGTGACGACAACTCTGGCATTGTAGTTGACGTTTTTATGTACGAACAGTTTTTTAATCCACAATATAATATCATTGATTATTCCGAAGTTGGTAGAGGATATCTTACTGGAGAGATAAAACTAAATTCCGACAAAACTAAAAAAGGCAAAAAGCGTCAACCTTATGTGCAGGAGCAAATTACATTTGGAAAAATGCCTTCATTGCCAAGTAAAAACTACGAGTTAAATCTTATTCTAACACAAAATGGTACGGCTTGTGCTATTATCCCACCGTATTATATCGAAAAATTTTCTGGGGACTACCAATCACAATTACAACTTTTGGCTGATACAATAACAATAAACGCCGAATTTGCATATAATCCATTGTCAGACACCACTGTACGTAATATCAAAATACCTTTTAAAGTGAAAGAATTTTCGTACGAAGATGACGAGATCGATAAACTTTTAAACTATTTAGACGAATTTAACACTGTGGTTAAAAGAGTTAAGGTTACGGCGTACTCATCAATAGAGGGTAATGTTAAGGAAAATGAAATGTTACAAAGTAAACGTGCGGAAACGGTTGTAGATGCACTAAAAAGGCGACAGAAAGAGGGTTTGATAAGTCAAATAGTAACAAAAACCAACTGGGAGCAGTTTAAAAGCGACATTTTGTCAACTGACTACAGTTTTTTAGCCTCTGAAACACTTGAAGCCGTCCAAGAGTACATTAAAAAACATAACTTAAATCAAGAGCTTGAGCCAATTTTGTCGAAGCATAGATACGCACAAGTTGATATAGAGGTTGTTAACGATATTGCCAATGAGAAAGAGGAGGCTTTTGTCGTAAGACGATTTAACAATGCAATTGAAGCAAAAGATCTTCCGTTAGCGCTTGCTGTTCAGAAATACATTATAAAATCGATTTTAGATGGTCGCTATCCTGCAAATTTTATTAAAAAGCTTAGTATCCCATATGAACGACCCTTCGCAGGAATGTTAATGAACAACCTTTACATTACAATAATGTCCCAAGGTGGCGAAATAAAAAAATATACACGGCAAATTGAGGATTTACACAAACTTAATCCCCAAAATGAGTACATTCTGTATAACATCCTTGTACTTAAAGTGTTAGACTATAATACATTAGTTAGAAGCGAGGTAGATAAAATTCAGGAGCAAATACAGTCGCTTTATTACAAGACTTTTACTAAAAATGCAGTCGATATTTTAAATATGAGTTTCCAGATTAAAATAATTCAACTTGCCGACTCAGTCCGAAATGGCGAACAGTTTAGACAGGCAGCCATTAATCGGGTAAAAAAGACGTTTGATAGTCGTTGCGAATCGCCTGAAAATGCTCTGAGTATTGCATCTTTTTTTATTGACATTAAAGACTATAGCTTTGCCAAGCAGATATTAGACCCATATATCTTTGATGATAATTATGATAAAGATTTGGCATTTTGCTGGGTCTCGTTATGTTCTGTTTTTCCTGAAAGCTTGTTAACCCGACAATTTGCAAAAGTAATGGAACGATTGTATGAATTAGATAGTTTAAAACTATGCAGTTTGTTTAATGATAAACTCCTAACTATCACTGCATTAGAGAATCCTGATGTAAAAAGGTTATTTTTAGAGAAGTGTAAATGTAATTTATTATTTGAAAGCAATTAACAACAAGTTTTTGCGTTAATTCCAAAACCCGCAACAATGTTAACAAAGCCAAAAGATAAAGATTTTTTTAAAATGTTGAGAGTAACAACATACCATCGTTATTTTAAGGGTACTGGCTTTTACAAATTTTTGTTTAAAGCAATTGCAAAATTATTCTTAATTGTTTTGATAATTGTGGTTCTTCTACTTATAGCACAAAGGGTTATTGCAACTGATGTTAAGGAGCTTTTCTTTGCTTTTACAGATAAAGTTCCCAATCACGCAATTTGGATAATTTTCGCAATCTCTGAATCATTCTTGGGCTTAATTCCTCCCGATCTGTTTATAATCTGGGGACAGCAGTATCAATACCCTATGCTAATTGTAACAGTTTTGGGTCTAATTAGTTATGCAGGAGGATTGCTCTCTTATGGAATAGGTGTTTTGCTAATGCGAAACCATAAAATAAGCGCTTATATACACCAAAAACACGAAAAAAAAGCGCTTTTTCTAAAACGTTGGGGTGGATTTTTTATAGTTATAGCAGCCTTGTTTCCGATACCGTATTCGGTTGCTACTCTTGTGGCAGGAATGGTTGGCTACCGTTTTGACAGACTGGCGCTATTCGGATTAGCGCGTATTGCAAGGTTTTATTTGTATGCGGTAGTTATTTTTGGGCTAATATAGCATTTTCGTGTAGTACCATTATCGTAACTTTGTAAACGACAGCCTGTTGCAAATGGCATTTCGACTCCACACAACGACTAAATGCACTGCGTAATTCGTAACTCCTAATTCGTAACTCGTAATTCGTAACTCCTAATTCGTAACTCCTAATTCGTAACTCGTAATTCGTAACTCGTAATTCGTAACTCGTAATTCGTAACTCCTAATTCGTAACTCGTAATTCGTAACTCGTAATTTGTAACTCGTAATTTAGATTTCTAATTTAGTCTGTGTGTTCCGTGATCTAAATGTTG
>DAOOBP010000169.1:0-3662 GCA_035407925.1 Salinivirgaceae bacterium | reverse complement strand
ATTACTAGAACAATGCTCGTATAAGCCGTTATAGATAAATCTAAACGAAAACCGTAATAAAATGTCGACAGAACTTCGACTAGTGAATATTCAGAAAAATTAAAATTTCTTAAAATGAAAACCAGTCTGCATAAGGCAAAGAAAACGATGAATAACAACAAATTAATAAATTGATGTTTCCACCATTCAGCTGAGCCTAGAGTTATGTTTTTCGGATAGAAGGGTTTTTTGGACATTTAACAAGCCTTACAGTCTCTTTTTATTGTTTATATATTTCGTCAATGTGAGTATAAAACTGTGGGTCATCTCCGATAAATATACCTGTAACTTTACCTTCTGGATCAACAACTATTTTAGTTGGAAATGCTCGAATGCTGTACAATCTTAGAACATCTATTGGCTGCTCATTCAATGCGTTAACGTTTATCCAGTCTAAATTATCCTCTTCAATAGCACTTAACCATTCGTCATTATCCTTATCAGCTGCAATTCCTATTATCTGCAAGCCATTAGCCTTATATTTGTTCACTATCTCAACCAATTTAGGATTGCTTATACGACAAGGTTTGCACCAGCTTCCCCAGAAATCAATAATCAGACAATTTCCTTTAAAATCAGATAGTTGTACTCTTTTATTATCTTTGTCAATCAATGCAAAATCGGGGGCGTATTCGCCAATTGAAAGTTCTGGGGTCTCGTAAAAATCACCCGCTAAAAATTTGCCGTATGTTGTGTTTTTAACTCTGTCGGTTAACTGATTGTACAACTCTCTAACCTGACTGTTTTCATAAAACTGTGATATATACATTTTTATAATAAAAGGAGCAATATCAAAATCGTTGTTTTTTCTCACAAAATCAGCATAAATATCTATTAGCTTCATATATTCGATTTTGATCTGTTCGTTTAATTCAGGAGTATCTAATCCACCCATTTGCACATTGCGTTTTAAATCAATAACAGAATCGACTAATATTTGTTGTTGTTCAGCTGCACGTAACAAACTGTTTAACTGATCGTTCATTAAAGTGCCTTTCAGTTGACTTAAATGCATACGTTTAACATCTCCTTTGATTTTGATATCTCCTTTAGGCTCAATAAAAAACTGGACGGGCATCGCTGGAATAGGTCCTTCGCTGCTCATTTTCATATGCCTTGGATCGTCAACTGTAATCATTGCTATCCTGACAGTATCAATGGTTCCTGTAAATTTAATTTTGTCAGATGAAGCTTTAAGGCTGTCAATCCTGAATCCCTGCGGACTGGAAGGATCTTCAATCATCATTATTACATCGCTTCCGAAAATCCCCTCAATTTCGGCATGCACCGTATAGCTACCGTTTTTTTGCGATTTGCAAGAAAACAACATTGAAACAGAAATTGCTGTTATAGCAACTAAAAAAATTTTTCTCATAGGTTAATAATTTAGGATTTAATTTAAACTCACATGCCTCATTATATGACACTTACATATCAAACTAAATTCATCATGTTCGTCTCTATTGTTAAAATTGATGACAAAGATAATATTTTAGGTTGTCATTAAAAATTGAGAACTATTAATTATTATCTCTTATTTTTTTTTAACTTTGTTCTGACATTAGTGTCAACAATTAAATTAACATGTTACCATGAAGCCAACACTATTTCTGACTATAGCTATTGTTTTTGCAAATTATGCAATATTTGCCCAAACACCGTACACCGAAAATGACTTTATACAATGTGGTTCTTACTCGATTTATCAACAAACGAGTTTTTTTAGTGACCCGCAACCCATTGATAATTTCACAAACGACGGATGGAACTACAATTATCCTGAAACCTATACGGTTGACACAACCTATGCACTGTCAATCGAAGAACTTGGCTTAGAAAGTACTTTCCCTAACGCGGACTTGTGTTTAAAAGAGCCTGATTATTACATCGTTTTACAACATAACGATAGCAAGTTATGGTTATTAGGTCTGGTTGCAGCAATCTCCGGAAACACAATGCCTGTAGCGTTTCAGCAGCCTATGGATATTATGCATTTCCCATTAAGTGTAGGCACAAATATTTCGCGCCAACAATCTATACCACTAACGTTTACACCAGAACAGTTAGGTTTAACAGCCGACGATTTGGGAATTCCAGAAGAACCCGACAGTATAAGAATAACTATTAGCATTAAAGTCGAATCGTCTATTGCCGATTATAACATGTTTGGCGAATTTAATGAAGCATATCTTGAAAACAGCAAATATACCATTGGATATTCTGTTAAGGTTCTTTATGTTATTTTTGGGCAGGAGGTGTGGATTGATATCAATTCTTTGGCAGATTCCAGAACATTTGTATTAAAAAGCTATTGGATGCCCGGATATGGTCTGCCTGTCTGTAAAATTGGAATTAACAATGAAAACCAAGTTATTGATTTTAAAATTCAGCCCGATGTTATCGTTGGTATCGAATCCGCAGCAAATAAGCAGGTAAAGTGCTACCCTATTCCGTTTTCCAACATACTTTACGTTGAAAGTAATATGCCTCAAAATATCCAACTGTACGATTATACGGGAAGAGTGGTGACAAATTACATATCTAAATGTGGAATAACTGAAATCTCAACCGAGCATCTTCAAACAGGCTTTTATTTTATAAAAGTCGATGGTGAGGTTGTAAAAATATTGAAGCAATAGGCGGATGGTCGTTTTTCCTAACTGCAAGATCAATCTTGGGCTACACGTTTTACGAAAACGCACTGACGGTTACCACGATATAGAAACCGTAATGTATCCCGTTGGATTAAATGATGCTCTTGAGTTTATTCCCAGCGAAAAAGACTCTTTAACGGTTACAGGTATTACTTTTGAACAAAAAAACATGGCTGACAATTTGGTTTACAAAGCGTTAGCCATTGTTAGAAAATACAAAGAAATTCCTCCACTAAATATTCATTTGCATAAAGCTATTCCCTCTGGCGCAGGACTTGGAGGAGGTTCGTCTAACGCCTCGTTTATGTTAACAGCTTTAAATAAGGAGTTTAACTTGGGTTTCTCGACAGAAGATTTAAAGAAATTTGCCTTAGAGATAGGTTCCGATTGTCCTTTCTTTATTTCCAATATACCCTCGCTCTCACAAGGACGTGGCGAAATACTTACGGCTTTAGATGTCGATATTTCAAACTACTATATAATGATTGTATCTCCACAAATTCATATAAGCGCCGCCGAAGCCTACTCATTAATTAAACCTAACGACAGCAGAGACTTACTATCTCAAATAATTGAAAAACCAATTACCGAATGGTCAAAACTATTGGTAAACGACTTTGAGGAGCCGATTTTCAAAAAGCACCCAATATTAAAAGATATCAAAAGCCAATTGTACGAAAAAGGAGCTTTATATTCCTCTATGAGCGGCTCAGGGTCAGCTATTTATGGAATATTTGAGACTAAACCCAATATTTCTGATTTAAGCGATAAGTATCGGGTAAATGTTATTGAGCCTTGACAGTGGCAAGGGGCAAGGAGCAAGGTAAAAGGAACAAGGGTATTGGGTATCGTCCTAAAAAAAGTTGACACATTTGTTATACATATTTTCCTTTTTCTGTTATAACAAAACCACTTTCTCCGCAAACACCTGCTCACCTGTTTGAATAACCACAAAATAAATTCCTGTAG
>DAOOBP010000168.1:0-3722 GCA_035407925.1 Salinivirgaceae bacterium | reverse complement strand
ACAATGGAAATGGAAGAGAATAAGGAGTACGGGCGAGAAAGGGACGAGATTTTCTCAAAAGCTGTTAGAGCAGGGAAAAGAACATACTTTTTTGATGTTAAATCGACACGCAAAAACGATTATTACTTGACTATCACAGAGAGTAAGAAACGATTTGATCCAGATGGAGGACACTCTTTTGAAAAACACAAGCTTTTTCTTTACAAAGAAGATTTTGAAAAGTTCAGAGAGGGATTAGATGAAGTCTTTAATTATATTCAAGAAAACCTTAGTGACGAGACTTCTGAAAAACCATCAGCAGAAAATAGCGACGATAATTTTTTAAATGTCGATTTTGAAGATCTCGACAAATAGTTAATCAGCATTTCGGTATGTCTGAATATTATATTGGGGCTCATGTTAGCGCATCGGGAGGCGTTGAAAATGCACCACTTAATGCACACAGTATAGGAGCTAACGCTTTTGCTCTATTTACAAAAAATCAAAGGCAGTGGGTTGCTAAACCCTTAGAACAAAGCAGTATTTCTAATTTTAAAGAGTATTGTAAGCAATATAACTTCGACAAAAATCAAATTTTACCCCACGACAGTTATTTAATAAATTTGGGGCACCCTAATGCAGAAAATCTCAATAAATCGCGCGAAGCATTTATTGATGAGATGGTTAGGTGCGAGCAGCTTGGGTTGAAAAAATTAAATTTCCACCCCGGCAGTCATTTGAACGAAATATCAGAGGAAGAGTCGTTAAAACTCGTAGCAGAGAGCATTAATATTGCTTTAAAGCAAACGAAAGGAGTTACGGCTGTTATAGAAAATACTGCGGGACAAGGAACAAACTTAGGCTATACGTTTGAACATCTTGCATTTATTATCAAAAACGTTGATGATAAAGATAGGGTAGGGGTTTGTATTGATACATGTCACGCATTTACTGCTGGTTACGATCTGCTAAGTCCAGAAGGTTGGGATAAAACATGGAGTGATTTTGACCGTATTGTCGGGTTCGACAAGCTATGTGGAATGCACCTTAACGACACGAAAAAGGAGCTTGGCAGTCGCGTTGATAGACATGCCCCGTTAGGCGAAGGCTTTCTCGGTCTCGAACCGTTTAAACGAATTATGAGAGACGGTAGATTTAAAGATATACCTTTGATACTTGAAACCCCCGAAGACGACCGTTGGGAGAGCGAAATAAAACTGTTAAGGTCGTTTATTAAATAGTTCTAAAAATATTTTATTTCTGCGACCAAATTGTTTTGTATAAATCGAAAAAAATAATCGGATAGCTTTTAAACCGTATATCTTGATAATCAGCGTTTAACAGCTCTGAAAAGTCTCTTTTGTTATGGCAAAAAATCTATTTAAAGACAAACTGTGTTGGATAACCGGAGCTTCGTCTGGAATAGGCGAGGCGTTGGCTATTGAGCTCTCAAAGCAAGGAGCAAAGTTGGTTTTATCGTCAAGCAGACCAGAAAAATTAGAGCGGGTAATTAACGAGTGCTTAAATCACGCTGACTATTGCAAAATGCTCACTTTTGATCTGTCACAACCAGCAGAAGTTGAAAAATCGGCAAAAGAGTTTTTAGACCAACACGGAACCCCCTATCTTTTAATACATAACGGCGGGATAAGTCAACGTTCGATGATTTCAGAGACATCAATGGAGTTACACCGAATAATAATGGAGATAGACTTTTTCTCTTACGTTGCGATAACTAAAATCGTGCTTCCTAAAATGATTGAAGCAAAAGAGGGATATATAGCCGCAACAAGCAGTATATCAGGAAAATTTGGATTTCCAATGCGTTCGGCGTATGCCTCGGCAAAACATGCAATACAAGGTTTTTTCGAAACACTGCGTATAGAGATGTTTCAGCACAATATCTCTGTTACAATTGCTTATCCTGGTAGGGTTAGGACAAATATCTCTTTTAATGCACTAAAAGCTGATGGCGCTCCTCACGGAGTATTAGATCCGGGGCAGGCTGGCGGAATATCTTCCGAAAAATGTGCAAAAAAATATATTAGAGCAATAACAAAAAAAAGAGCAGAAGTGTTAATTGGTGGAAAAGAGCTACTTATGGTACATATAAAACGCTTTTTCCCTTGCCTCTTTTTCAGAATCGTTAAAAAAATCAAGCCAACTTAGAAACAAACAATAGGTTAAACACATAATCATAATATAATGAATAAAACACTCAAACCCACCAATTACCCAGCCTTATATACACTTATAGGAGTATTCTTTTTTTGGGGATTTATTGCAGCGTCAAATGGCGTACTGATACCATTTTGCAAATCGAGGTTCGAACTGTCGCAGTTTCAAAGCCAGTTAATCGATTCGGCGTTTTATTTTGCCTACTACATAGGGGCGTTTTTACTGTTTCTCTTTTCGGTAGCTGGCAAGAAAGATTTTTTGAACTCGTGGGGTTTCAAGAACGGAATAGTTTATGGTTTGATGATATCTGTAGTTGGAGCATTTTTAATGTTCCCTGCTTTAGCAACCAGTAGCTTTGCCTTTATTCTTGCGTCACTATTTATAATAGGGCTTGGATTTTCGTTGCAACAAACGGCAGGGAACCCTTTAGCCATCGCTTTGGGAGACGAATCTACTGGAGCAAATAGGTTAAATCTTGCAGGAGGAGTCAATTCATTTGGAACAACTATTGGTCCCGTTATTTTTGCTTTGGCGCTACTTGGCACAACGCATTTAGATGAAAGTAAAATCCCGGGGTTAAGTCTGTCGTCAGTGCAGTGGTTATATGTTGCCGTTGGTTTTGCATTCTTGATAGCAGGATTACTATTCAATTTCTCGAAAAGAATTCCTAATGATAAGAATAAGGAACCATTTGAAAATGAGGTAAAAGCAACATGGTTACTAAGTATAATTACAGTAATTTTGATTGTTGTTCTTGGTTTTATTTTCGCGCAATATACAGGAAGCGATACGCAACCAGACACTAAAACAGCGCTTTATCTAACATTAATAGGTATAGCAGCACTTGTAATTGGTCTTGGGTTTGCCACAGTTAATTCAAAGAAAAACCCGAATGGTTGGGGTGCTTTAAAGTATCCGCAATTGGTTTTTGGAATGTTTGCAATTTTCACATATGTAGGAGTTGAAGTTACAATACAAAGTAACTTGGGAGAGTATTTGAAACATGTTGATTTCGCAAGATTTTTACCCAGTAGTCCAAATACAAGTTTTGAGGAGTTTAAATCGTTACTTGCTGGCAATCAGGTCGAAGGTTTTTGGACATCAATGACCCCAATGCTTATATCACTCTACTGGGGTAGCCTGATGATTGGGCGTTGGGCAGGAGCTGTTTCAGCGTTTAACCTTTCATCTAAAGCTAAAAGATTAGCCATGATAATTGTTCCTTATATCGCATTTTTGGTGATTTTGGGTTCAAACTGGGTAGCAGGAGTTTCTGCAGATAGTTTAAGGTTAATTTTACCTTATGCAGCAGTTATTTTAATCCAAATCTTTGGATTTTATTTAGGACAAGATAAGCCAGCTCAAACGCTCTTTATCTTCGGTATCTTGGGCGTATTGGCAATGATTGTAGGAATGTACACCACGGGCATCGTTTCTGTTTTTGCTTTCGTTAGTGGCGGATTGTTCTGTTCGGTAATGTGGCCCGTAATATTCTCACTATCGCTGTATGGGTTGGGTAAGTTTACATCGCAAGGCTCAGCTTTCTTAGTAATGATGATACTTGG
>DAOOBP010000167.1:0-3724 GCA_035407925.1 Salinivirgaceae bacterium | reverse complement strand
AGGAATACGGTAAAAACCAAAAACTCGTTAAGCAAATTATTGATTTAGCCTTGCTATCCAACAACATGCTAAAAGGCGAAAGCCTAAATCTATTTGTAAAACGAAGCATTGAACTGATAAACAATTAGCAATTAACAATGAGCAATGAACAATTTTCTTAGGAACGAGAGCAGAGCCAAGCTTGCTTGAGCTATGCCGAGTGACGACAGAATAGGCAGCAATGCTGAATTGAGTTAAAAGCATTGCACTGAGCATAGCCGAAGTGTTAAAAGTTTGTAAAGTGGGAAGTAAATTAACGGTCGCTTTGATAAACTCTGCGACCGTTGATTTTTACGCACTTTAATGTGAAACATAAACAATTATGCCTTTCAAAATCTAATATTCAAAATTTTGGATTTAGAATTAATTGTTTGTACACAAAAAAAATATAATATTTAGTTGATTGTCAGCTAAATAATTGTTCATTGCTAATTGCACATTGTTAATTGTTAATTGCTTTCACCTTTTAACTTTTAACTTTCTTTATTTCACACATCCTCAAATCCTCTATCCTCTCAATAACCCTTTCAAAATCAGGTACTTTTATCGATAAAACAAATTTACAGTCAGTTAACATCTTTCTATCTAACACTTCTAAACCCTCTTCGTTTATTATTCTCATAACATTGCCAATAGCGGGATATTGAAATTTTATCTCAACTGTTTTTGTTTCTGTAACTTCTATTATTTCAGCATTTTGTATAGCGTCACTTGTAGCGCTTCTATAAGCATTTATCAATCCTGGAACACCAAGTTTCGTTCCGCCAAAGTAGCGGACAACTATAATTGCAATATTTGTTAAATCAAAACTTAGTATCTGCCCTAAAACAGGCGGTCCACTGCTATTTGGCGGTTCGCCGTCATCGGAGCAACGGTAAAACTTCTTGTCGGCGCCTATTCTAAACGCATATACATGGTGGCGAGCATCATAAAAGCGTTTTTTCAGGTCAGCCAATATCTCTTTAAACTCATCTTCAGTCGATACAGGGTGGGCAAAAGCTAAAAACTTGCTGCCTTTTTCTTTGTAACTCCCTTCAGAAGGGGCTTTTATAGTTTTATATATACCGGTTTCGTCCATATTAGCAAAATTACCATTTTTTTACTCTTATACAAAATTAAAGAAATTGGAACACAGATGACACAGATGTAACGGATTTACACAGATTATTATCTGCGATAATCTGTTTAATCTGTGTCATCTGTGTTCTAATCAATAAATTTTATTTCTACCCGAATTATCAATCATACCTTTAACTTCGCCGTTAAACCCCTGTTCCTCAATCAAATCCTCCAAACACAAGTGCATTCTATATCTCCAATAATTGTTAGGGTTAGCAGGTTGATTTATGCGTTCTCCCTGCGCGTTTTCGTAGCGTAGCTTTTCAGACAATCCCAATATATCTTGCAGCGGAAAAATTGCAAGCATACTTGGCGAATGCAAATGCTGCTCAATAATTTGCTTTACTAACCATGTTTCACAGTAGAAAGGAGAGTTTCCAGTATTTCCAAGAATATTAGTAAAAAATCTCTGCGACCGAGAAGAATCCTCTTCCCACCAACCGCGCAACGTAGATGTATCATGTGACGAGGCGCTTGCCACCGACAGATAAGGATAGTTGTTCGGGTGCGCAAACTCTACATTGGGCTGTTTTGGCATACGTTGAATCTCAAGGCTTAATATTCCCAATTGATTCATTATCTCAGGCACACACCGAGGTACCATGCCTAAATCTTCTCCACAAAGTAGCATATTGGTTGCTTTTTTAATTGTGGGTAACTTTTTCATTGCATTTCCAGCCCAAAACTCTTCATTTCTTTTGTAAAAATAGTCATAATATAGCTCATTAAGTTTCTCTTTAGATGAATCGTCTAACTCTATATATGAGCGAGTGTTATGCATTGAATGACGTGGTACAAAATATTCCCCTTTAGAGTTAGGAGCTTCTAACATAATAACCTCCGATACCAATTCAAACAGCCCACGTTTTATTCTATCATTTTTTAATATTGTATTTCTGTCACTGTCGGGAGAGGTTGCAAGAGCATTTTCAATACTCTTTTGGTTATCGTATTGCGGTTTTAAATTGTAGCAATTTGGTGCGTACTCATCTAAATATCTGGTAATTACCTCGTCACCGTCTGCTCCAAAAATATCATATAAAAAGTGCTTTCTGATATATGGTCGACATAATCTATCATAATCGAACCACATACCACGATCTAACAGCTCCTGCTTGCTAAAAGGAAGAGAAGGATTAAATCTCCCAAGCAATCCTTCAACCTGATTTTCAGGTATTTCCCAAATTCTAAAGAAACCTAATATATGGTCAATTCTAAATGCATCAAAATAGTCAGCCATTTTTTGCAGGCGTTGTTGCCACCATTTGTAGTTATCTTTTTGCATTCTGTCCCAGTTGTATGTTGGGAAACGCCAGTTTTGCCCCGAACCAGAGAAGTCATCAGGTGGCGCACCTGCCTGAGCATCAATATTGTACAGTTCAGGAGATACCCATGCATCGACACTATTTCTGTATATACCTATGGGAATATCGCCTTTAAGTGCAACGCCCTTTTTTCGCGCATAATTGGCAGCATCAAGCAACTGTTTATGTGCGTGATATTGGATAAAGTAATGTATTGCAACATCGTCAAAATGAGCCGATTGAGCATCGCAAATTTCATTAATAATAGCGGGAGAGAAGCTCGAATATTTTCCCCAACGTAAAAAATCGACCGTGTTAAACAGATCCCTAAGATATGAAAACGCCGCGTAAGGCTTTAACCAATCTTTGTTTGCTTCAAAAAACTCAATATATTCGGGTTCTTTCAGAAAAGCCCTCTTTTGCTCGTCATATATTTGTTTAAAAAATCTTGATTTTAAGCGCATTACAGCCTCATAATCCACTCTTTCAAGACCGTTTAAGTATTGACTCTGTTTGTCAATTATTTGCTGCGTAACCTTAGCTTTTAGTTTTCCTATCAAGCTGATATTTATATAGATAGGGTGCAGTGCATATACCGAAATACCAGAATATGGATAAGAATCTGCCCAAGTATGCGTTGCAATGGTATCGTTAACGGGCAGAATTTGTATAATTTTCATTCCCGTTTTTAAAGCCCAGTCAACCAGCAGTTTAATATCAGAAAACTCACCAACGCCACAACCATTTTTTCTTCGTAAAGAGAATACAGGAATTGCAACTCCAGCGCACTTCCACGGCTCGGTCGGATAGTTAAAATGTTCATCATTTATATTGATAACTAAGGCTTTACACTCACTTACCTTAATATTTACAACTCTATTTGCACCATCTTCAGAAAACACTGTTTTTTTCGACTTTCTGTCAATTATACAGTATTTATACTCAATACTTTGGGTCTTATTGTTAACAAAAGTTTCAGCTTCCCAAACAGGGTGGTTTTGGTTGTACATTTCAATTGCTTGTTTAATATCCCAGTTCCCCAACTCTCTATTTGAGCCAGTTATCACAACCCTATGTTTG
This sequence comes from Salinivirgaceae bacterium, assembly GCA_035407925.1. GTDB lineage: Bacteria > Bacteroidota > Bacteroidia > Bacteroidales > Salinivirgaceae > JAAYQU01. The sequence continues at coordinate 182 of DAOOBP010000167.1, read as the reverse complement.
CTATCAATCCGCGGAATAGCGATTTTGAATATCACTTTTATTCCCTTTTTAGTAACATTAGGCTTTGGCGCTATCCTGTTATTATACGACAATATTGTTTCTCCTATAGCCTTGCTAAACAACGCATAACGTGGGTCAGAAGCCGAACGCCAAGAGTCAAAAACAACGTGATTGCTTGCACC
>DAOOBP010000166.1:0-3847 GCA_035407925.1 Salinivirgaceae bacterium | reverse complement strand
AAGGCTAATTTCGGGCAACGAAAACCAACCGTCAGATGTGCCAAATTCGGGACCTGTCTCATCGCTGTAAAATCTGCCTTGTTGTTGATAGACAATATCTCTGTATCCGACAGTTATCTGCGGTGTGCTACTGTTGCCCGAATAGCTTATTGGCTGATATCGAGCGTTTGAGAAACTGTTGTTCCACGTCAGGAAATAGGCTGATGTATCGGTAACCTGCGAGAAATGCGGATTTGTCTGCGATAGCGGCGTAACGTACATTCCTGTATCAAGCCAGCCGTCGTTTTTTTGACTGATAAACTCAATATACTCAATGCTTCCATGCGTTTCTCCTTTAATATAAATGGGTATCTCCTCACCGCGGAAAAAAATCTGTACATTTTGCGGAGCAAAGGCACTAACGGGAACACCTGCTTGAGTCAGAGCAGCAACAGGTACTTGCGCTATTCCATCGGTGGCGCTGAGTATTTTGAAATAGCTTTGTGATTCGTTTATCCAACTATCAGTCTGTTGGGCTTTTAGCGAAAAAACAACGAGAAAACTAATCATTAAAACGGATACTCTAAAAAACAGTCTCTTCATGAAAGGCGTATTTATTGTCAAATTAACCAATAAATTTCGGAAAGATAGCAAACCCAAAGTGATATTTTTACGAATTGAAAGGAATTAGAACACGGATGACACGGATTAAACAGATTTACGCAGATTTATGCGGATTTTCAGATTTTCGTGGGTTCAATAACTGTCGAAGTGAAGTGTGAAATAAGCGAGCCTCCGGTCACTGAGTTTATCGAAGTGACCAATATAGGTTATTTTGAGTTGGCTTCGACAAGCTCAGCCAACGTGTTACGGTCACTGAGTTTATTGTGGCACACTGAGCATGGTAGAAGTGAAATGACCATTGACACACTTTATAAACTTTCTACTTTTAACTTTTAACTCAATTCCTGTGTTCGATTTTTTAGTCAAAAATTTTTAAATAAAATTATTTTTTACAAGAAAAACATTAATTCTACATGATTAAAATCAGTTAAGCAATAATAATTAAAAGTGCTTAACCGTTTTAGCGACATGAAGTTAAACAATTAAAAAATTTACTAAAATGAGCAAAACAACCAAAATTTATGTTATAACGTTTCTTATAACATTGTCGCTTTTCTGGTTTCTCGGTGTAATGAGATTTAACCACGATTTTGCATTACTGTTGTTCAACATAATGCTATTCCCTTTTGGGCTAATGTATTATCTGTATGAGCATTACTGTATGAACAATTTAAGCGCATCGCATGTGCTTAATGGTGAGATTGTTCAAATAATAATCTTTATGCTTTCTGTAGCATTGCAATCAGTTTTGTATAGTGCACTGTTTATGAAAATATTTCGCGGGCGAGTGCATGATTAGGGAAGTTTTAGCAGACTCAACTGTTCAAAAGGCATAATCAAAAGCCATGTAAGTTTATAGTGAAACTTGCGTGGCTTTTTTTGTTATTGTTAATTTCGGAATGTGGATTTCGGATTTATTGAACGCAACTCAATATAAGACATTTGTGGCAAAATATTTTGAACGGTTTTACTTTTATGTTTACTTTGTCTATGCTAAAATTGTTTGACTTATGAAGCGAAAATTAGTTCTTTTACGAGCCATAGTAGAGCAGATTACGTATAAGAAAACTGTATTATTGTTGATAGCTCTTTCGGTAGCGGTAAGTCTATTAAACATCGGGTTTATTTCCTTGATAAACACGTTTATAGACTTACAGTTAGAGAGTTTTTCTAAGGGGTTAAGTTCCGATTTTTCTGTAAAAATGGCAGTTGTTGCTGTAGTTAGTTCTTTGGTTATTTCTCCAGTAATTGAAACATCTATATTTCAACACTTAATATTCCATTTTTTTAAAGTAGTTAGAAGAAAAGGGATACCTATTAAATACATTATTATAGGTTCATTATTGTTTGGTTTGGCTCATCAAACTGTTTGGACATCAGGGATTTTCTTAGGAATAGTTTTTTTTATTCATAAGGTGGCGATAGGTATAATACTTGCCACAAGCTACTACATATTTTATCGCAAAAGAAAGCATGCGCTACTTTCTACTGCATTAATTCACAGCGTACATAACCTGTTTGCACTTGTTTTTATAATTTCTGATTTTTTATGAAATGGATATTAGGAATATTAAAATTATGTCTTAAACTAAAAAAATATAAACATATGACCCCAAAACCCCAATCAGTGATTATCCGTTAAATCTGTGTCATCTGTGTTCCATTTTTTTTAACACTTCGGCTACGCTCAGTGCGCAGCTTTACAAACTTTACAAACTTTTAACTATGAAAAATATAAAATTACTTGTAATGCTCGCTACAATCGCATTTGCAGGACTATCATGTCAAAATGAACCGCACAAAGAGGTAGCAAAAGTAGAGAAATGTTTAACCCAAGTAAAAGAGTTACTGAACAGTGATAATGGAAACTTATGGGGCAAACATCTGTACGGACCTATAATTTTTCTGTTCCCCGATTCTAAGCTATTGGTTGCCAACGAAAACGATGAGTCAAACAGTTTCAGTAAATTGGGCGATTTGTACTACTATCCGATGAGCACTGACCTTGGTATTGCAAATACCTCCGCCACGTTTAGAGGCAAAAAATGGGCAACAATAATTTGGGACGATAATATTGACGAACTTACCCGAAACGAGATAGTAATTCACGAGAGCTGGCACAGGATACAAGACGAATTAGGGATAAATGCTACCACTTCAAACAACACCCACTTGGACACAAAAGAGGGCAGAGTATTGTTAAAATACGAGTTTGTGGCACTATCCAATGCCTTAAAGGATACGGCTCAATTGCAAACACATTTAGGTAATGCGCTGAAAATAAGAAAGTTTAGACAAAACCTTTTCCCAAACAATAACGAAGATTTGTTTGAACGCCACGAGGGACTTGCCGAATACACAGGAAAAAAACTATGCACCACCGATGAAAACTCAATAAAGCTAATTCCCATGCTTGTTGCGAAATCGTTGGAGGGCTCTGTTAGTAGATTTGATGGCTGGTCAAACTCGTTTGCTTATCATACCGGTCCCGCGTATGGCGTGATATTAGACAAGATAATGCCCGACTGGAGAAACGAGATAAAAAACAGCACGTTAATCGAACTTGCCGAAAAATCTCTCGAAACAGAAGCCTTTTCCGTAACCGAAAGCACAATAGACTCACTGATAGGCGTTTACTCTATGCAAAATATTGAAACAGCAGAAACCGATTTTGAAAACAGAAAGAGTGAAGAGAATATAGCCTATACTCAACAGTTTGAAAATAACGCTTGGCTCTATATCCCCAACCAAAATGTTAACTTTACCTTTAATCCTAATGATGAGCTAATAACCTATAATGATGAGGGAGTAATATACAAAACACTTACATTGTCGTGGGATGGCGGACGAATAGAGGCAAACAACGCTGTGTTGCGAACCAACGATTGGCTATATTTTATAATTGCAATTCCCCACGATAAAATTAAGGAGATTGAAGAAAAACGTACCGTTGAAATTAACGGATATAAAATCAACTTGAACAAAGACGTGCAAATAAAGCAAACCGCTGAAGGTAAATATACCTTGCAATAGGGAAATTGTTAATTATCATAGAGTTAACATAATAAACATAGGAGGTCAAATCCATGAATTACAAATTTATTTTTCTTCTAATTTTTGCGCTGATAACCAATCTTGTAACAGCGCAAGAGAACAAATACGTTTGGTTTTTTGAAAAAGGATACGCCAAGAGTGATATCCTCTACAAGCCACAGGATTACATAGAGCAAGAAAAGATTTTTGA
>DAOOBP010000165.1:0-3851 GCA_035407925.1 Salinivirgaceae bacterium | reverse complement strand
TAGTTCATTTACCCAGTTAATGTATTCTGTATGTTTTTTTGTCAAACTCATAATTGCAAAAATATATCATTTTCTTCAATTTCTAAAAAATAATGATTTCAATATTAGGAGTCGGTTTTCTCGAATTGGCTACAACAAATAATTTACGAAATCAAGCTACAACATTTGTAAATATAAAACTTGCAAAATCCGTATTATTTTGCTACATGTTTTACTCGTTTTTTTCTTATTTATAGCTTCACAACTTTATCAAATCTGCTATCCATGCACGCACTCAAATCGGTTGTTACGAACTTTCCGTTATAGAACAGACTAAAAATCGTAGCTGGTGTAGGTGCCGATTGAGCTTTCTCCATAGTATCTAATTTGATGACTTTTAAAGGTAATTTTCTTTTTTCAACTGTCTCTTTCAACGAAGTATTTACGTGATATTCCGAAAATGGGCAACGATTTGAATAATAAACCACTAATCCATTTTTATCATTACACTCTCCGCTTTTTACGGAATCATTGAATTGTGGGTTGTTTGCTTTTGGGCTAACCTTTTTTACAAGTAAACTGAATCCGGACGGTAACTTTTCGCAAGTTTCGAATCCTTGTTTCAGAAGCCACTTGGTGTCGCTCATAAAATGAAATTTGGTTGTTCCTGCGACTGTTACCAATCCCTCTTTGCCTTGTGCTTTAGCGTCTTCAATCGCAAGTCTCAATAGCTCTTTGGCGTAACCTTGTCCCTTATATTGTCCTGAAACCCAAAGGCAATTAACCAACAAATAGTTAGGAGCGTTAACTGGCACCCAGCCTTTTTCGGCTGGTCCATACTCGATAAATACTTTTGCTCGTGCGTCGATCCTGCGAAAAACGTAACCGTTATCAAATTCGCGTTTAAGCCACTCTTTTTTTAAATCGTAGCCCTCTTTACATTTCTTGTCAGAAAACGCACAGCAAATATGCTCCTTATCAATGTTTGATTTGTTAAGTGTGATAAATTTTTCCATAGCTTAGTTGTTTTTCCATCTTTCTAATCGGTTCATTCCACGAGTAAATAGCCATGCCAAAAAGCGACTATAACCTTTTTCAATCATCTTTTGGCGACATAGTTCCTGAAACTCTTGAACCGTACCATTGTACGTAAATGCTCCATTTTGGAAACAATAACTACAATATTTTAAGTTTATTGAACTATCGGCATTAGTTCCTCCGCCTTGCGGGTCTTTGCTCATCGGCATTCCACAACTTTGACACATTTTATTCTGTTTTGCCATAATCGTTAATTTTGAAATTATTTAATTGGGATATAAACTTCGGTTATCAAATCAGCTTCTTTTACTTTATCAGAGCTATTAATATATTTTTCGAAAAGTGTGCTATGTCTAAGTTTAATATTTACACTCGGTAACCAATCCATGTAGATTGACTGGTATAGACTGTTTAACCCTGAGTATGCGCCCTGATGTACAAACATAGCAAATTTCCCTTTTTCAATAGTATATAGTCCAAATTCTCCTTCAGGTTCTATGGGCTTATCTGTCGAAACACATGCATAAAAACGGCATTTCTCATGATTTGTAATATTAGGGTCGTCAAAACTTAATCCTATGAACTCACTGTTTTCACTGATTATGTTTTTTTGATTTGCATATTGCCAAAGTTTTTTCCATGCCGTTCTATAATCATGCTCTGAACCATATTTCGCTATTATCCGAATATAAACAAGGTTCATTTTTTCTGAGATAACAATATTCGGGTGTAGTTCGAGAGGTTTTCGCTCTGTCTTTGAAATTTGTGATAAAAAATAGGTTTGTATGTTTTTGAAAGCAGAGGGAGGTACTCCAAAATGATTTTTAAAAGCCTTTGACAATGAATATTGCGACTGGTATCCTGTTCTTTCTGCAATTTTGGTAAGGGTAAAATTTGTAGTTTGCAATTTTTGTGCGGCATTTTCGAGACGTAGGCGTGAGATATATGCGCCAATGGTTTCCCCGATGTATGCCTTAAAAATTCGATGAAAGTGAAACTCTGAAATATTGGCAATTTTCGCAATTTTCTTTAGGTCAATAGTTTCGCCAAGATTATCATTTATGTAATCAATAGTCTGATTTACAGCTTTATGATACTCGTTATTTGTATCTTCTTTCATCGGTTAATTAATTTGAAACAAAGGTATTTTAAGTTTCAATTATTTAACTTATCCATTCTTGCTAATTTTTTATATCAGCCGTTAGCTGTTTGTTGTTATTTATTCCACTTAGGCAATTCTCCTCTTATGGCTACAAAGTTTCTTAGCATTTCTACTTGCGCTTTTTTTTGGTTGCCTTTGCCATTTATTGAATACCAATAGATGTCGAGAGCATCGGTTCCGTCTCTCAGCAACTGGTATGTCCAAGCTAATTTTCTTGGGTTATTGTCGTAGTGGATTCCTTCTACAATTTCGTTATATAGCCCGCCAGAGTTTGAGTAGCCTACATAAACAAGGTCAACTTCCCCGTCTCGTAATTCTAATATTTTAAACACGCCATCTTTGTCTTTGGGTGCATTACAAACTTCCTCTAAAAAGTTTTCTGCATAAAAAAAGAAATGATCGGTGTCTGTGTATTTTTTTGGTTCTTGAAGCATTGTTTTGATTTTTTTAGTTGATATATTGATGCAACATATTCATTAGGGCAAAAATAATAAAAATAAGCAATCAAAAATATCTGAATTCACCACAATTCGTAACGTTACATTTCGCCATTAAAAAAAATTAACTATATTGCACAACAAAACATTATATTGTTAATTTTTACAACTGTTTGTTACTACTAATTCAAAAGAAACATACTTTTGTAAATGAAATAACGTTCTTTATTTTTACAAAAATAATTCTATAGTATGATTCGCAAGATCACAATAGCAGTTTTACTTTTTTTTATGATTTTTTCCGTTAACTCTTTGTCAGCACAGGTAGTAAGGAAATACAGTAATGAATTTTTAAGTATCGGCATCGGAGCAAGGGCAATGGGCATGGGCAATTCGGTTGCAGCTTCAACAACTGACATCTATTCAACCTATTACAACCCGTCGGGGCTATTGTCAATGGAAAACGATATGCAGGTTGGATATATGCACTCAGAATATTTTGCAGGTATTGCAAAGTACGATTATGGAGCAGTTGCATACCGCATAAACGAAGATCAGGTGGCTGGAATTTCGTTTATTAGATTTGGAGTCGATAATATTCCTAATACGCTGAACTTGTACCAAGACGGAGTTTTAAATTACGACCGTGTAACATCGTTCTCGGTTGCCGATATGGCTTTTATTGGCTCTTTTGCACAAAAAATACCAGTCGAAAACCTTTCAGTAGGCGGTAATGTAAAGATTATAAGGCGTAAGGCTGGCGATTTTGCAAAATCGTGGGGTTTTGGTTTCGATGTTGGCGCCAGATATGTGTTAAACAATTTGGTTTTTGCAGCAACAGCCCGCGATGTTACAAGTACTTTTAACGCTTGGAGTTACAACACAAGCGATTTACGAGAAGTATTCGAGGAGACAGGGAATGAGATACCTACCAATTCACTCGAAATAACTACCCCGCGAATTATTGGAGCAGTCTCATATTCATATACAATACGCGAACGTTTTAAGATTTTAGGGGAGTTTAACCTCGATATCACCACAGATAAAAAAAGAAACACCCTTATTCGCACTAATTTTATAAGCATGGATCCCCAACTCGGCTTAGAGCTTAGCTTTGATAATATTGTTTACGCTCGGTTTGGAGTTCGTAATCTTCAACAGGAGATTGGTGATGAATCGAAAAAACACTATACAATTATGCCGGGTATTGGTGCAGGCTTGCAAATAAACCGATT
>DAOOBP010000164.1:0-3935 GCA_035407925.1 Salinivirgaceae bacterium | reverse complement strand
TTGAAATTCTAAATACGTTTATCGATAACGGATTTAATGCAGTAATCGGCGGTTAGAAACTTGTTCGTAATCGGAAACAATTTCGACAAAGTAGATAAATATCGCGACTTTGGCGGTATCCGCAACGAAGAGGATCTATTAATTACAGAAACAGGAAATCGCATACTTGGCAAGCCGTTGGCTAAAAGCATCGAAGATGTGGAAACTGAAAGAAAAGTTGCGTTTATGTAAACAGTTGACAGAAGAAATGGATTAATTTATTAGTCATTGATTTTTCTGACGGATAAAGCACGAATGTTATAAGTTTTATATTTACGAATGTTTGTAACTTTGCTTCGCAAATAAGACTTATCTGCAAGTGCCGAAAAAGACAGCAAAGGAAATGATAACACTATATAAATGGAGATAAAACTTTATTCATAATGAGTTTACAAAACAAAAAATCGCCTAAGGTATCTGTTATAATACCTGTGTACAGATCTGAAAAATACATTATCGAATGTATAGACTCCTTGTTGAATCAAACATTGAAAGATATTGAGGTTATTGTAGTGGATGACCATGGAGATGATAATAGCATCTCTTTAATAAAGGAATATATCAAAAATCACGAGCGCAAAGAAATTTTTCGATTTATTGCAACGAAAACTAATTCAGGTCCAGGTATTGCAAGGAATGCAGGTTTGGAAATAGCGGAGGGTGAATATATAGCATTCCTTGATAGCGATGACAAAGCAAGTCCTTCAATGTATGAGGAATTATACAATATGGCAAAATTGCAATCAGCAGATATATGTTATTGTCACATACAACAAGTGGATGTTACAGGAAAATCTATTGGCATTTTGCGAAATCAACAAACGTCTCAAGGGATTTTTACACAAAAAGAAAAACGTCATCTGTTAGTAAATTTTGTAGCATATTTATGGTCATATATTTACAGACGTGATTTTTTACAAACCAATTTTATTTTATTTCCACCCGAAAAGAGTTCGGAAGACAGTTATTTTTTGACATGTTGCCTAATGTGCGCAAAACGCATTGCATACGTTGACAAATATTTGTATCACTACAGACATATTGAAAATTCCTTAAGTCATAGAAAAAACGACAAACGGTATCTTGACAAGTTATCCGTTTTTAAGCGACTGTTTCAATTTGAAGTTGAGCGTGGACTGACAGATTATTCCGATGAACTACAATTTATTTACTTGAAGAAAGCTTACATTTTAGGTTGTATAGAATACCTAAAAAACACTTCACACCCACAAATAAATATCTTGAAAGACATATACAGGGATTTACTGACAACTATTCCCAATTACAGACAAAATAGATATTATAAAAGCAGCATTAAGGCACGTACATTGGTTGTTTTTTTAAAACATATGCCTTACATGACAATAGTTATTTTTCAAATATTGATAAAAATAATAGAGAAAAAACGAAAAAATAACAGCACATAACAGGCGTTTAGCGCAATGGCGGGTAAATTGGTCAAATAAACATTCTACCTCGCTTAAACTATTGTGATGTGTTGACATTGTTCTGTTTCGAAATCCTCCACTGCACCAATCCGCCAACCGTTAGCGACAATCGGGGCGCGATCTGCTTATAGAAAACTTAAAAGTGACCTCCCTGCTTTTATACAGAATACTTCATTTATAATCTTGATTCTCTTCTTCATAAAAAAACGCAGTATCACCTAATAAAGTTGACTCACATTAAAATTATACCAATTGTAATTTTATAAAAGTCCAATCTTTTATAAAATTTTAAAGTGGTTAATGCCGATGTGACATATACATAGCTCAAAAGAGCGATAACGAAGTTTGGACTATAGTATATGTACAATCGGTATTACAACTGGCATAAGGTGTAGATTTGATAAATGTTAAGCTTCTGATAGTTATTTATCAAAAAATTAATAAAAAAAATTGAATTAATCATACGAACATGATATATTTGCTCAAGGGAATCAAATGACATAGAGATTAAACTTAACAATCACAAAAAATCTTAGACATGAGAATTAATAACAAAAAGGTCATCTGTCTGTTCGGCGCTCTCCTTTTAGTATTAGCAACCGGCAGTACTGTTTTAGCTCAGGAAGATGAAAAAGGAAGTAGTGATCATCCTCTGATATCCAGATTTCCAGGCTCTTACATAATGACCTACGACTTGAAACAATTCAACGAATACATGCTACCAATGGGTAAAATGCTAAATGATACGTTGGAAAAGAGTCAGAAGCTGGAAGGAAAAGTAACCCAAATAACATATGCCGCTCCAAAAGATAGATCGGTGCTAGAGATATACCGTAACTATGAAATATTCCTGAAAAGCGCCGGCTTTGTGACCCTTTTCAGTAGCAAGAAAGAAGAACTAGGTAATAATTGGTTGAACAAATACATATCTGCAACTCCACGAGCCTATCGGTATGGAGCGCCAGGTTTGCAAACACGTATAGAGGGCAATTTTAATTATTTAGTAGCCAAGAAAGTAAGAACTGAAGGAGATGTTTATGTTACACTGTGTGTTGCTACAAGCTGGTTTCAGAATTTCCCTGTGATACAGCTTGATGTTATAGAAATCATACCAATGGATACTGATATGGCAAAAGTAACACCCGAACCATCGAAAATAAATGAACAAACAACAACCCCTCAGACAGATCAATCGACCCTTAAGGATCTATCGGATCAAACTATCCTTAAAGAAAAAACTGTTAAATCATTTGAGCTAAGAATAGGCGCTGGATGCTATGCTTTTTCTGACCCGGTACTGGCAGGAACATCTGCAAATAACTTCATGATTTATTCAACAGGTGCTGTTACAGGATCTCTTACAGGCTTCAGATTGCTGACTGGACCATACTTCAATGCAAGATATTTTTTTAACGAGAATTTTGGCATCTCTGCAGACCTTGGTTATCTTGGGAATCATGTAGAGCTCTATACCACATATGCGAATTATTCGAATACCGCGAATTTGTTTTTTCAAAAAGCGGGACTAATCGGTCAAATTATAGGTAAAAGTACTCCAATTCGTCTTTCTACAACATTGGGTGCAGGAAACTGTATTACTGAATTGTATAAGCAAACAATACATAAACCTACAGTTGTGGGCTTAGATACTTATTTAAAAGGAAAAGCAAACATGTTTGTTGTCTTCTTTAATCTTGATGTATCTTTTCCTATTTACAAAAAGCTGTTTTTATTTGGTAATTATGAATATAACGTAATTCCTGTATCGGAATTTGTCATGGAACATAGTGGAGGGAGTGAATACTCTGACACGTACTACAATATGAATTTTGGCGGTTTCCATTTCAGGGTAGGATTAAGTTATAGTTTTTAATTTTGGTTAACGCCGAATAATAATTATGACTATTCTATTACAAATATTATCCTATTCTTGACACTAAACTGAACAAAAAAGGCAGCCGCTAACACAGACAATATGCTTAATACCGATTGGACAGCTACCATAGTCCAAACTTCACTATCACTCTTTTGGACTATATGTCTGTAACATAGGTGTTTAAAATTCTAAAACTTAAAAATATTGGACAATTTTTAAATTACAATTGGTATAAGACAAATTTTTAGTACTTTCGTAGTACTTAAATTTAAAGTAGTTAGAAATTAGTCGTTCAAATTACGCTTTATAATATATTTATTTCCTACTTTTATAGGTCGTTATTTGCTGTTTTTGAAGTTTAATAAAATTAAATTAAAATATGTCAAAAAATATTAAAGAAGAAGCGTTAAAGTATCATTCGGAAGGCAGAGCCGGTAAAGTGGAAGTAATACCTACAAAATCATATTCAACACAGTATGATTTGACGTTGGCATACACGCCCGGCGTTGCACAACCCTGCCTTGAAATAAAAAATAATATCGAAGATGTTTATAAATATACTGCTAAAGGCA
>DAOOBP010000163.1:0-4037 GCA_035407925.1 Salinivirgaceae bacterium | reverse complement strand
TATACACCTAAAATAGGAAATATGGCGAAATAAAGTAGCGCCTATAAACAAGTTAGCGGTAATTTTACTAGACGACCAACAGATAAAAACCAATAAATAGAATAACAGATGGACAAAATAGACGAATTATTACAAGCGGGACAAAAATTTAATTTTAGTAATAATTCATACTCTGTGTCACACGGGACTTATACTCGTGCTTCTGATGAATTACTTGGTTGGGCTGCGACAGTTGAAGATTTTATTCGCAACACTTACGGAGAGGAAAGTGCTGCATTTAAACTATATCTAACTTTTGACAGGGAAAAATTAAATGGATACAAGCAAGACGAGTTTGAAAAACAAATGACTGTTCTAAATGGTGCATTAAAGGCGTGTAAAAACATTACTCCTAAGTCCAAGAACAAGCAAGTTGACGACAACCAAATAATTCAACTAATTAAAAATATTTATTTCTGGACAGTTTTGTTAATTATTTCTGGTGGAGCATTTGCATTAGGACTACATTTCGGGACTTCTAAATTTGATAAAGAAAAAAGTGAATTTTACGAGACAACCAAAAGCCAAGAAATTGAAATAACCTCTTTGAAAAATAAATTATTGACTAAGGACTCAACAATTGTTACATCGAACAAAACAATTAAAACACTCCGAGACAGTTTAACCAAAAACTACTAGACATGCACCCTGAAGAAAAAAGAAGATTATTAGCTAAATGGGCAGTTTGGCATTGCCCTTGGGACAAAGTAAAAAAGACAAATATGCCTACAACAATTGTTTCACCACACTTTGACACAAGAGAAGAAGCCGAACAATATATGGCAGACAATTATCCAAACAGAAAACAAAATGAATATGGAGTGTTTAAAACTGACGGAAAAACAGGATTTTATTAAAAAAACTACCGCTAACAAAAACTATATGTCAATTGCCGTTTTCGTGCTGACAACAAGCCGTATAGCCCGCAACAACGGCTGTGTGACCCGACAGGAAAGCAACCCGCAGTCGGCAACTGCATATAGTTCCGTCCGTTAGCGGTAATGTGGCGACACCACAAAACAAAAGAGTAATGACAATAAAAATTGACTAAAAACAAACAGAATATGGCGTGCTACATTTGTGGACAAACAGCAACATCGGTGGAACATGCACCAGCAAAATGTTTCTTTCCTGAAGACAAAAGAACTAATTTGACAACGGTTGACTCTTGTTCAATGCATAACGAGGACACATCAAAAGACGATGAATATGTAAGAAACATTATTGCTATGTCGTTGGGCAATAATCAAGTTGCTCTTGACCATTTTTTAAAAAAGTGCATAAAGTCATTTATCAAAAGCCCCAAACTTTTAAAAGCTACGACAGGAATAAATAAACGAGTATACTATAAAGACAACGATGCAACAGATGAAGAAATTAAACCAACTTACACATTTAAAATTGACAGGAATAGAATTGACTTAGTAATGCGTAAAATAGCATATGCAACTTATTATAAAAAATACGGAACAACTTGGAATAGAGAATTAGCTATTGGTACAGAATATCTACGAAACGAAGGACTTGGAGCTGATGACTTTGGTTTACTTATCCAAGCCGCAAAAAAAGTTTTAATTCCAGCAACATTTGAAGGAAACAATCCTGAAGTTTTTCAATTTTCATTTCAGCAAACTGAATCAGAAGACACAAACGACCAAATTTTAATAATGAAATTTTATGAAGGTTTTGAAGTTTGGGTTTTTCCACTATCAGACACAACAGGACCGAAAATATAGAAACACTACCGCTAACAGCCGCTTGCCGCAAGTGGCGGTGACGTGGTTAAGTGAAAGTTTGTGCTACTATTCAGCTTCAGTGCAGGTTGACAGTTTTGTGCTTCGAAACCCGCCCGAACGCAAAGCCCGAAACCGTTATGCGGCAGCTTAAAAAACGACACAAAAAAGATAAAACAAGATAGATGGAATTAGGCATTTTAAAGACAATAACACCAAGACAAAAATGGAACAATGAAGCTAGAGACTTTACTCCTTGGCTTGCTAAAAATATTGAAGAATTAAACAAGGCTGTTGGACTTGAACTCGAAGTTGAAAATACAGAAGTCGCAGTTGGACCATATTCAGCAGACATTTTGGCTAAAGACACTGGGACAGGAAAATATGTCGTAATCGAGAATCAACTTGAAAAGACGAACCACGACCACTTAGGTAAAGCCATTACATACGCATCTGTACTTGATGCATCAACAATAATTTGGATTGCAACAGATTTTACTGAAGAGCACAAAAAGTCTTTGGATTGGCTAAATGACCATACAAGTGATGAAATATCATTCTACGGGGTTCAGGTTGAATTGTGGCAAATTGACGACAGTAGGCCTGCATTGAGATTTAATATAATAAGTAAACCAAACCAAGCAGTGAGACAAGCCGCACGTTCAAAAGCAGCAGAAGACTTATCAGACAAACGAAAATTTCAGTTTGACTTCTGGAGTAAGTTTAAAGAAAAACTAGCTAAAACAAAAAAGATTCCTTCTCTACAAACTCCAAGACCTCAATATTGGTATGACGTGACATTGGGTAAATCAAATATTCACATCTCTAATACTTGCAATACGGACGAAAACACTGTAGGAGTTCGAGTTTATATTAGGAACAAAATTGCAGACACAATGTTGCCATTTCTTGAAAGTAGAAAGGATGAAATTGAAAATGCAATAGGACAGCCATTAATATGGAACCCCAATCCGGACAATAGAGATAAAGTAATTGGTTTACTTCACTCCACCGACTTCAACGACCAGAAAAAGGTTGAAGAAGCACTTGAATGGTTAGTTGACAATACAATTAAATTCAGAGAAGTATTCTCGAAATTAATAAAGCAAGCACCGTGAAACAAGAAAGCCGACCGCATAACAGCCGTTTTGCAAAAGCGGGGGGTTCGAGCTTCTATGATAGTGAAGTGCTGAATTCAAGCTTTGTGCATCTAATGAAGTTTAGTGCTAAAAATCCCCGCCTTCGCAAAGCGGCAAGACGTTATGCGGCAGCTTAAAAGACAACAACAAACAATTAAAACTACAATATGAAATTGGTTAGACCTGAAAAACTAAATCTTCTTACACATAAGGAACTGAATGAAACTTGGGTTCAAAAAGTGATTGCTGACGACCCAACAATTTTAGGACTTGGTGACCTCATTCTTAAAGATAAAGAACGAATTCACCCAAAAGCGGGCAGACTTGACTTACTTTTACAAGACGCAGAAAGTAAAAGACGATACGAAGTTGAAATCCAACTTGGAAAAGTTGACGAGAGCCATATCATAAGGACAATAGAATATTGGGACATTGAAAGAAAAAGATATCCACAATATGACCATTGTGCGGTAATTATAGCTGAAGACATTACAAGTAGATTTTTAAATGTGATTGGACTATTTAATGGATTTATTCCACTAATCGCCATTCAAATGTCCGCCTACCAATTTTCAGAAAATGAAGTAGCATTAATTTTTACAACAGTGTTAGACGAAGTAAATCTTGGACTAGTTGAAGAAGATGAAGAAACAAAAGAAGTGACTGACAGAAATTATTGGGAAACAATTAAAGGGACAAAACAAACAGTAGCTTTAGCAGACACTCTACTAGAAATTGTAAAAGAGTTTAGCCCAGGACTTGAATTAAAATACAACAAGTATTATATAGGCTTAGCCAAAAACGGACAACCAAACAATTTCGCAATTTTCAGAGCGAAGAAAAGTAGTATGCTATTGGAGATTCGACTTAAACAATCACCTGAAATTCAAGAAAAACTAGACAACGCAAAACTTGACACGATGGACTATGACAGTAAGTGGGGCAGATATAGAATTCGTGTTGACAAAAACGATATTTCAAAAAACAAAGAATTATTAAAGGAGCTAATGATGCAATCATATGGAGTTGCGACAGACGAATAAAAAAGAAAGACGACCGCATAACACACGTTTGCCGCAAGTGGCGGTGACGTGGTTAAGTGAAAGTTTGTGCTACTATTCAGCTT
>DAOOBP010000162.1:0-4058 GCA_035407925.1 Salinivirgaceae bacterium | reverse complement strand
CACATGCATTATAATCATTTTCTTGTGTTCCAAGTTTGGTTGGTATGTTCGTTTCATACGTATATAAATATTTAAAGTCTTTATCAATTAACATTTAACAATGTGGTGCACTGACTTTTACCTTAAATTTAATGTTTGTTTGCTATAATTGCATAAAAATGGGTGTTGGTCCAACGATTACTTTCTGGAGGATAAATATCAACCACATGAACACTCTTATACCCTATTTTTTCTAATATAGAAACCTCTTTATCAATAAAACGATATTGCGCAAAATAATTAGTTTTCTGCTCTTCCGAGTATCCATCTACGGTTACATCTTCGGTTACTCCGAACTGATTCTTTATAATTATCTTTCCTCCCTGTTTTACATTATCGAAAAACTTTGTGTATATCTCAACAGCTTCTTGTTCGTTAAAATAATGCATTGTACCGAAAATTGTAACACAGTCAAACTCTTCTTCTGTAGAAAAGTTCTCAAATGTTTCATTCACTATTCTAATATTAGATGAATTAACAATAAATTCTGTAAAGGCAGGAAATGGCTCAACGGCAACAATATAACCAACTTTGTCGTATATTTTATTTACAATCAAGCCAGTACCGCTACCCAAATCCAAAATTGAGGATTCTTTTCCACAATATTGCATAATAAAATCTGCATCTATCTGTGTAAGATCAGTTACATTGGCAAGTTTTACTGATTGTTGATCTTTAGTATTTAACGACATCTTCTCAAAGAAATCAAGAGCTTTCTTGTTTTCCATAATTTATATTTTTATATCGTTCAAATTCACAATTGCATCTGCTAACACTTCCAGTGAATCTATTACATCTGCTCTATTCGAGTGATAATCAACTCGAATATCGGTACAACCTATAACAATTGTTTCGCTTCCCTTGTCTGCTAAATGTTCGCGAACTTTCTCAAATATATTACGAGGTCTTTCCTGCGAACTAACAGTATCGAACCTATGAATGTTTTTAATATTGCAAATCCCTTTAGTTACGAGCTTCTGAACTTCATCATCAGGATATATAATATTGGCATTGGGAATAATCTTGGAAAAATATCTCTCATATACTTTCCCCATCAAACAGCCATCAGAAGCAACCAACCCTATATTAGTTTTTCCTATTGATTTACATCTTTTTACAACCTCTTCAATCAGATTAATAAATGGCAATCCTACTCCTCTTTGAATATCGTCAATTGCATAATGAGCAGTGTTGCAATTCATACAAAGAATCTCTGCTCCGATACTTTTCAATTTACTGCCAACAGTAATGTAATCCTCTATAAAACTTGGCCCTCTTCCCTCCAAAAACATACTACGCGAAGGGGCTTGCGTAGCTTGATAAATGATCATTTCCGGATGGTGAGCATCCCGAAATGCTCCATTTAAAGTATATCTGTTTTCTATTAATTTGCACAGTTTATTTGTTGCAGCAACTCCTGCTCCCCCTATAATACCTACTAACATTTACCAACTTTTAACTATTTCTGTTACACGTTTATAATCATCATACGTATCAATATCATATGCTCTAATTTTCAAGCCTTTCATAGGCAAATAGGGTTCTAATTGATTGAACACATGAACGGAAGAGTAATTTAACTTATCACGTTTAATACATGCTGGTCCTGTCCACTCGTAATCCCCCCTTTCACGAGAAAATGCAACCACATTGCCCTTTTCATCAGTTTGAACATACACGGCTTCATCAGATGTAATATCAGAGTATCCAACAAATTCTCCTTGCTCCTGCAATAGCATTTTAACATCATCGGGATGAACTAACATGTCGCCATCCCACTCTATAACATATTCGTTTGCATGACGACTACCTAAGTAAAAACTTGCTCCGGTTTTAGTACTATAATATTCGTGGTTATACACAAAAATCACATCTTTACGATGTCTAAGCACCTCTTTTACAACATCTTTCGCCTGATAGCCTATCACAATTCTTACATCTTCGATATCTTTAAAGAGTTCGAGCTGCCAAGCAATAATTGTTCGGTCATTTATTTTTATTAATGCTTTGGTTTGTCCAAGTCCTAAGCGTGAGCCTATTCCGGCACAACTAATAACAATTGATTTAGCTGCAGACATAATGATTTTTCGTTAAATATCAGATAATCAGTAAATGGAAGTATGCTGTTTGCTGGATGATGTGTTGTCCCTACTGCTATAGAAATATCAGCTATACGCATTGCCTCAACGTCATTATTCCCATCGCCAACAAACACAACTGTCTCGCCCATATTTTGATAATATTTTACAACATCTTCTTTTTTCAATATTTTTTCAATTTTTTCAACTTTATTGTCTTTTACTCTTGCTGTCGATGTATATGCCTTACATCCAACCCTTTCAACTAATGTTTTTACCCAGCAATCAAGATTTCCGGTTGCAATAACGCAACTATCAATATTCTCTTTTATAAATTTAAGAAGATTTGGATATAGTTCAACTTTTCCTAACAGTATATCAATCTGATCTACAGGCAAATCACCAAGAATATGGACTCTACGGATAAAGCTTTCAACAAATGGGATATTGCCTTGAATAGTTTCGCGTGTCAGTTCCGAAATTTCAGCTTCAATTTCAAAATGTGAAGCAATTAGCGGAAGCGTTTCCTGCGATGTTATGGTACCGTCTAAATCGAAAACGAACTTCATGTGCTTATATTTTCAGTTAATTTAATGTGCGCAAAGTTACATTTTTTTGAGAAACAAAGTAATACCGATTATACAAATACTACAGTTCAATCTTCGCCATCGCCCTTTTGAACTTGGTATTTGTTACATCGGAATTAACCATTGTAAAATTTTATAAAAGTCCATCTTTTATAAAATTACAATTGGTATAACAAAAATTATTGTTCCTCTTGCCAAATGTTTTCTATTAAATCGTTAACAATATTATTTACAGCTGTTTGATTATTTGGTGGTTTTAATATATCGTTCACAAATGTCAATCTTTCATTTTTACGACTGTCGTTACCATTTAAAACAATATTTTCTACAAATTTATTTATATCCAACTCATTATAAGCCATATACAACAATTGGAATGCTTTGTAGCCAAAAACATTGAACTTATCAGCTATTTTCTTGTCACTTATGGTAAAAAGCGCCGGCTTTCCTGTAAAACAATACTCAGATATAAATGAGATACTGTCATGTATCATCGCATCTGATGTTAGAAATAGATCTTCGTATCCTCCCTCTTCTAATTGACAGTTTGGTGTTGTTGCCCAACGTAAAAAGTATTGGTCGGTTCGCTCTTTTCCCCATTCAGGGTGTTTGTATAGATTGAGTTTCAGCATCGGGTGCGGCTTGAATGCCACTTGAATTTTGTGATTTAATTTTTCTACCAGTTTAAAGAAGTATTCGCTATAAGTCAAAAAGTTTGAGTATTTGCTGAGGGTTACATTTGCTGCTAACGTGTGATGTGGCGCCCATATTATTCGTTTTACAGAAGGATCTAGATTTTTCCAAACCTCTTTTGGTTTATACGATTTGTCTAAATATGTGTCAACCAATGGATACCCTGTCACAACCACATTTTTAGCCTTTATGTGCGATACGTTTTTAGCCATTTCTTTATGAATGGATGTCTCGTAATAACAACGCCAAACGAGATTATGAAACATTTGATTATATTGATCCTCTTCTATTTTCACAGACATAATACCATACGGAACGTAAGCCGTTAGTCGGTCTAAATAGTTAGATATTTGATACTCAGGCGATGTTAAACGATATGGAGTTGTAAAAAATATTATGTCAGGGTCTATCTCTTTTTTTACCGACATAAATTGTTTTGTATCTTCGCTATACGATTTAACTACCTTATATCCATTATTTACAAATGCTTCAGCAGTTTTATTCATCTCTGCCAACATAACTTCGTATCCGTATGTAACGTATGGTATTATCACCACTATTGGGTCGAATTTGGGGTGATTTTCTAATTTTCTGTAGAGTGAATCGTACTTCCAAATAGAGTCTTGAAAGGCGAAAAAAGCAACCTTAAGTCTCTCTTTTT
>DAOOBP010000161.1:0-4077 GCA_035407925.1 Salinivirgaceae bacterium | reverse complement strand
ATAATGCAAATGTAGTTTATAACATAAAAACAACCAACAAATAAATGATACACACAAAATTAAATTCACTTTTTTACAACTCTGCGACCATCGCGATACTTTTATTTTTTGCAATTATTTTAAACGCTTGCAATTCCCAACCTACAAGCAGAACCGATGAGGTAAAAACAGCACAACCAAAATATAGTGTATCGATTACCAAGCCATCGAGAAATGACGTTTTTCGTATTGGCGATGAAATCAGTTTTAATTTTCGAGTATCAGATTCTGTAAAGTTTGACAGCATAAAAATGACAATCAATAACTTATATGTTGTCTTGTTTGATGATATAAATGCTATTAGATGGAACTCTACAAATGCTAAAACCGGTTCAAATCATGTAAGATTTGTCTTCCATATCGATACATTACAAGTAAGCTCATCGACATCATTACGTTTTTTGGCTGCAAATAAGCCAGAAGAATACGGATACAAAATAGTTAACAGCTATCCTCACGATACAAAAGCTTACACCCAAGGATTGATGTTCGAAGATGGCTATTTGTATGAAAGCACCGGGCAGTACAACGAATCATCGTTAAGAAAGGTTGATTTAAAAACAGGTAAAGTGTTGAAACAGTACGACTTGCCAGATGAGGATTTTGGCGAAGGAATAGCACGCTATAAAGACAAAATTTATCTTCTGACTTGGGAGTCCAAAAAGGGATATGTATTTAATTTACAAACCTTTGACCTTGTTCTTGAGTTTCCAATTTCAACCGAAGGTTGGGGACTTACATACGATAACAAGCATCTAATTCGCAGTGATGGAACTCATATTCTGCACTTTATTAGCCCAGAGCAGTTTTCGGAAGTCGGTACAATTGAAGTTTACGACCACGAACGCAAAATATCAAGACTTAACGAGCTTGAGTATTACGATGATAAAATTTGGGCTAATGTTTACGGCGAGGATTATATAATTACGATTGACCCGAAAAGCGGACAGGTCTTAGAGAAAATAGACCTGCAAGGACTTCTTAGCGAACAAGATAAAAGAAATTATCGCATAGATGTTTTAAACGGAATCGCATGGGATAAAAAAAACAAACGACTGTTTGTAACGGGAAAATTGTGGCCCAAATTATTTGAGATTGAACTTGTAAAAAAGTAGATATAGAAAAGAGAACTTGCTGTCTAAATTTTAAACACAATGACATAATTGTCAATTGCACAGCCGTTTACATAACATTAAATAAATAGAATTATGATACAAACAAAAACTTTCGCAAAATTATTAGTTGCCTTAGTATTGGTATTTACAGCAGTTTCATGCCAAAGTCAAGGTATTCAGGATAGAGCCGTTACCGTTTACTTGCGTGGGGTATCAATGGCACGTGTGTCCTTAGCTCCTCTCACAGGTTCAAATGCGTATAAGCCAATAAAAGTTTTTGAGCAGGTGCAAAACGGACAGAGCGTTACATTCACAATAAATAAAGAGTTGATTCCCAGCGATTTTCAATTACGTTTTGATTATTTTGATATAAGCTCAGGTAAACCTTCCGCTTCAGAACAACGCATTTTTATAAACAAACAAAACGTTAGTATAAATATTAATCCTATTTATGCCACAATTGCCGATAGTGTTATTTTTTCTGATAACGACAAAGAAAACAGAATATACCAGCAGTTTAGTATTCAAAATCAATCGATTAAAGAAAATATTGGTTTAATTCAAATGGTTTTATCCAAGTACGATGATAAAAACAGCAACTTCTACAAAGAAGGGTTAAAAGAGTATAAGCAAAGAATCAAACAACACGCTGATTGGCTAAAACAACAGGCAGCAGAACATAAAGACCTTTTTGTAAGCCATACTTTTGTGCTTCAAGAGATTTCGGAAATTGATTTTACACTCGATGAAAAGGCTCGAAAAAATGCAATGCTCGAAAACTATATCAAAATAATTGATTTTAAAGACACTTTAATTACACGCTCTTTCGATTATCGGAAATGGTTAGATAATTATGTTAACATGCACTTTGACAGGAGTTACACGGCTACTCAAACAGACTCGGCTCTGATATCGGCAGGCAAAAAACTGATTGAAAGAGCAAAAACAGGAGACCCTGTTGTTTGTGGAAAAATGTTAGACTATTTTTTTGATGGATATGAGAGCATGGGAATGGAATCGGGTATTCAGATGCTTGCTGAACACCTTGAAAATCCGAAGTGTCCGGCAACAAAAAAAGATGCTATCATTAAGCGTATTGAAGGAATAAGTCATCTTAAAATCGGTACAATTGCGCCCGATTTTGATATTACCGACACAGAAAACAGCGCCTTAAATTTCCATAGTTTTGGAGAATCGAAGCCATATAAGCTTCTTATGATATGGAGCGCCGATTGTGAACATTGTCAAGAGGTCACAAAACAACTTTATATGTTTTACACTAATTCACCATTTAGCTCGAAATTTGATGTTTTGGCTGTAAGCATTGATGAGACAGAAACAGAGATTCCAATATGGGAAAACAACATAAAAAATCTCTCAAAGTGGACGCATGCACTTAGTAAAGGTGGGCTTTTAAGTCAGGTTGCAAAAATATATTATGTTGTTTCAACGCCAGTAATGATAATTGTTGACACAAAAAGCAATAAGATTGTGGGATTACCCAAGACAGCAAGGGATGTTGCTATGTTTTTTAGCGATAATTAGATTAGGAGGTAAAAGGTACAAGGAGCAAGGTAAAAGTGTATTGTCCGTTGGACAATATGTGATTTACTTCTAACTCCGCTCAGTTGAGGAAATTTTTTCTAATATCTTTAAAACAAACAATTTACAGCTGATTACCAATACGTTACAACATGGTTTTTACATTTGAATTAATTTTAATAATTGGATTTACAACCGTAATATTCTTTTATTTTCTATCTGTATGTATTCTAACCATTAAACTAAACAAAACAGAAAGAGGCGCTATTTCAAAATCAGATATTTATGTTAATGTCGTAATAGCTTTTCGTAACGAAGAAGCGAAAATAGCTGCCCTAATCGATTCATTAATTAAACAGTCGTATCATAATTGTAAATTTGTTTTGGTTGACGACCATTCAACCGACAACGGCTTATCAGTAGCTTTTTCAAAAACTAAAAATGAACAACGTTTTCAAATTTTTCAACTGCCAGCTAATTTAGCGGGGAAAAAAGATGCATTAGAGTTCGGCACAAAACAGTGCAAAGGAGAATTTATACTATTTACCGATGCTGATTGCACAATAAATCCCAACTGGGTCGAAACAATGGTAAACGAGATGACACACAACAACTTGGAGTTTTGCTCGGGTGCATTGTTAATACACGATTGCAAAAATATTTTGCAAAAACTGCAAGCAGTTGAAACACTGTTTTTAACAGCAGTTGGGCACTCTTTGATTTCATGTAAAAAGCCCGTTTTGTGTAATGGAGCAAACAT
Source organism: Salinivirgaceae bacterium (assembly GCA_035407925.1). Lineage (GTDB taxonomy): Bacteria > Bacteroidota > Bacteroidia > Bacteroidales > Salinivirgaceae > JAAYQU01. Next base: position 621 of record DAOOBP010000161.1, on the reverse strand, counting down.
AGCCATAAAGCGAGAAACCAACGACACCACTCTACTAAACCATGTTTCTTCAGGAGACGATATTTTTAGACTCCAACAAGCAGTTAAAGCAAAGAAAAGAGTTGGGTACACAACAGTAAAAGAGACGCAAGTGTTTTCAAAAGCTGAATCTACACTATTAGAAATGGTGCAACAAAAGGTGCGTTGGATAGGAAAATCAAAACATTATATAGATGCGTTTTCATTAATATTTACGTCTTTTGTTGGACTTACCCAAGTTATTGCAACTGTTTCGATATTTATCTTTCATGTAAAAATATGGGTATCGCTTTGGACAGTAAAAATTCTTTCAGAAACCATATTAACAGTTAAGGCAATGAGTGTTTACGAGCATAAAGTCTCGTTGTTTCATGTTTTTATTGTTGGGGCTTTATACCCATTTTATAGTGTTGTAATTGCTGTTTTATCGCTTTTCTATAAACCACAATGGAAGGGGAGAAAAATAGAAGGCTAATCCCAAACTCTTGATTTGTAGTTCTTTATACATTTTCTAATACCAATTCTAATTTTATAAAAGTCCAATCTTTTCTAAGTACATGACAAAAATTTAAAATTATTTGTATATTATTGTAAATGAAGGGT
>DAOOBP010000160.1:0-4082 GCA_035407925.1 Salinivirgaceae bacterium | reverse complement strand
CTCTCACACCATCACGCTCAACGCATCATTAATTGTTTTTTTGTCATGTACTAAGCAATTGCCCATATAATATCTTCTGAAACCGTGTCGTAGCCGTGAATTATTCGATTACGTGTATCAACGATTTTTCTCGTGTTAGTAATCTTGATTTCGGGGTCAACATCCAGAATTCTTTTGGCAGCTTCTCCGATTATTTCTATGTTTCTTTCTATGGCTCTTCGTGTTTTTAAATCCTTTTGGAATTCAAAAAAATCTCTTCTTTCGGGAAGAAAATCTTCAATTTCATCAATTGCTCTTTTTATGTCTTCAAGCCAAGTTCGGATTTTTTCTTTCATAAATTTGAACTTTTGTTCGGTCAATTTCGTCTATTAAGTACTTGTTTTTAATAGCTTTATGTTCAAGAAGGTCAATTTCTCTTTTCAGAATATCTTCAAGCTGAAATTTTAGATTAAAATATTTGTCAGAGTATGAGATTGGGTCGTTGTCATCGATTTCTACAACCAAATCTATATCACTATCTTGCTTAAACCTATCAGTAGTAACTGAACCAAAGGCAAATAGAGTGGTAACTTTGTTCAATTCACAAAGCCTTTTTATTTGGTCAATATGCTGATACAATATATTCATATGTTTATAATTTTTTCTGTTTAAGGTCATATGGAACTCACATGCTTTATAATCATGCTTTTGGGTGTCACGTTTAGGTTGGCATGTTCGTTTCATATGCACAAAAATAACAAAATATTTGTATTTATCTCTCCTATCTTTTCTGTATTTAAAGCAACTAATTTTAAAATCTTTGCGGTTATTCTTGGTTTAGCCCCCTATTATTCGGACTATTTTTTTTTAAGTATTTCACCTTAGCACATGACAAAAAAATAATTAGGGTTCACTGAAAAAGTCTATGTTGTTTTTGGGTGTTGGTTGCGTGATTGTGATTGGTGGTTGGTTGTTGGAGATTGGTGGACGTTAACTAAATATCTTTATGGTTTATCCCAACTCCGCATGGAGCGGAGTAAGGGAGAAATACCGACTTCATTTTTTTTTTTAAAACTATCGTTTTTTTATCTATCTTGCTATGCGTAAAAACAAGGATACAATATGGTTCGTAATATTACGTTTTTTAATTTAGATTACAAGTTTGTTGTTGAAAAGTTTAATTTTCAACTAATCCAGTGAATAGTAAGATATTATACATACAAATAATTCTATTTCATTGTTTGATAAGCGTATGCACAGCTCAAACTGTTATCACAGGAAAAGTTATCAACAAATCGAATGAGCCAGTATCGAATGCCTCTGTAATGCTGATGACAACCTCTGATAGCACTGTAATAGCCTTTAATTTCAGCAACGATAATGGCGATTATACTCTCCGCACAGACAGGAAAGATGCTGAGTTCCTGATAATGGCTCACGGTTTTAATATCAAGCGGAATATCAAGAAGACACCTAATAAAAGTCAAACTGTTAACATTGTTGTAAGCGAGGAGGCATTAAGCCTGAAAGAGGTATCGGTAAAATCCGGTAAAATATGGGGAATACGCGATACGGTCAATTATGTTGTTGACGCTTTCCGTGACTCGACAGATGTTGTGATTGGCGATGTACTGAAAAAAATGCCAGGCATTGAGGTCGAGGAGAGCGGAGAGATTAAGTATCGCGGAAAGCAGATTAGTAAGTTCTACATAGAAAATGTAGATATGCTTCAAGGAAGATATGGAGTAGCCACAAACAATATTACCGCCTCGGATATAGCCACAGTTCAGGTTTTTGAGAACCATCAGCCAATCAAAGCGCTTGGAGATATCAAATTTACCGATGATGTAGCCGTAAATCTAAAACTCAAACCTGACGCAAAAGGCATATTCAGCAGTGTGGCAGATGTTGGCGCGGGATTTGACAATCGGTTTCTGTGGAATAGCGCCGTAACAGGTATGTTTTTCAGTAAAACATGGCAACATCTAACAGCCTTAAAATCAAACAATACAGGAAACGATTTGGGACAGGAGTTTCAGTCGTTTGAATATGGTGGCTCTCCGTTGGCTGGGTCGATATCCTCTGTTTTACAGCCAACTCCACCGCAGATAAATAAAAGCAGATACCTTTTTAACGAAGCGTTTGGAGGAACAATTAACAATCTGTTCAAAACCAAAAGCGAATCTGAAATTACATTCAACCTAAGCGGATTTCGCGATATCGACGACAGAAAGAGCTATGACTTAACGCGTTACATTATTCCCGGCAATGATACCGTTACAATACAAGAGCAGATGAGCTCATATAACAGCAGGATTAATATGGAGGGAGGCGTTGGCTACAAAATAAACAATGACCTAAATTATTTGAATGCACAACTACTGTTTTCTGGAGATTTTGTAGACAATGTCAGTAATGTCATTAGTAATGAGGATATTGAGCAAAAAGGAAAAAGCGACCCATTCAAGATAGCCTCAAATATTCATTGGATTAGGCGTAATAACAACGATAAAAAAACGGGAACAGAATTGAATTCAAGATCTTTTTATCAGTCGCAGCCATACGTGTTAGATGTTTCGCCCGGCATGTTTCAGGATGTGCTTAATGATAGTATGCCGTTTAAATCCGTAAGGCAAAATGTCAATTTCAACACTTTTGAAACGCGAAACAATTTAAGATTTCTTAGGTCTGCCGTTTGGAAATCTTTTCAGATTAATCCAGCGGTGTTGTTTTCATTTGAACGTCAATTGCTTAGCTCTCAACTTGCAAAATCTTTGCAGGAGGATACATATTTAGAACTTTTCGGCGACTCGCTAAATAACGATATAACTTGGATGCGCGCAAAAGCAGGCGTTTCGCTATATTTTACATATCGCAAACGAGATTTCAAGTTTGAACTTTCAACACCCATACAGTATCAGTCCATTTTGCTTTCCGATAAAATTAAACCCGATGATTTACGGCAAAACCGAGTTGTTTTTCAGCCCTTAGCAAATTTAGGATATAGTATTGATGTGCATTGGGAGGTTTCAGGCTCATATTCTTGGTACAACTTTAATCCCAATTTGCGCGCACTCTATTCGGGCTACATTTTGCAGGATTACCGAACTCTGAGCCAATACGAAAGCAGGCTCTCCGACTCTTATGGACAACATGGAACAATAAAATTGTCGTATAAAGATATTATCAGGTTTCTGTTCACAAATGTCGAAGTTGGATACAATCGATATCGAAACGAGGTTATGTATTCGCAAAATTTTGAAGGAACATTGATGAAAATCAGAGCGGTAGAGATGGAGAATACGGGCAACTATCTTTCTGTTACAGCAAGAGCAGGTAAAGGGTTTTACTGGAAAAAGCTGTCGATAAATGCCGAAGCATCTTGGGCTAAAGGCGTAACGCCACAACTCAGACAAGACAGTCTAATAGAGTACGAAAATCAGGGAATTAATGCAAATATGACTCTATCGTTAGCAATAACCGAGAAGCTCTCTTTTGCCAACAAAGCCAGTTGGAGCGGAGTAATTGGAAGCGCCGATATTGGAGACAAGCTCGACCTTCTCAACAACTTTATCGATGCAGCGACAATCAATTACACATTTTCCAATGGATTGATACTCAGCGTTGGTATGGAGTATTACGATACGCGAAACGGTAGTCGTAAACAGAATTTCTATCTTTTAGATGCGGGTATCTCTTACACATGGAGAAGGATAAGATTTTCATTGGATTATAACAATATTTTGAACACTACAGATTATGTGTACGCATATTACGGTACGCTAAGCAGTTACTATTCGGAGTATAGAATTCGTTCGGCGACTATTTTATTTAGTGCACGTTTTAAAATCTTTTGATATGAATAACCGTATATTTACCTATATTTATAGAACAGAAAAATCTTTTTTTAATACCACATAGATACATAGAAAATATAGTTAATTGAAACCCTAACTCCGTCAAATTACCCGTCTATAGCTTGTATGTATCTTGTTATTAGCTTGTTATTGAAAAGAAAAGAATATACAATCTAATTAAGTGGTCTGTTTTTTTTTACATGTAATAGTCTTAACATCAAAATATTATATTAAAAACAACCACCT
>DAOOBP010000159.1:0-4176 GCA_035407925.1 Salinivirgaceae bacterium | reverse complement strand
TATACATATTAATCCGACTAAAACGCTTAACTTTTTGATTGTCGGTAATATATTTCCTAAAATTATATGCCGTTAATGAAACACCCTCAATAAAAGAGAGGGGTAATAATTCATTCGATAATTTATCAACAATATTGATAAAATCTACCTGATTTTCCTTAATATGTTCAGCAACCTTGACTCCTATATTGCGCAAATCTTCGCATTGCACATTCAAGTCTTTTGCCGTATCAGAAACTACGATGTAGTTCCAATGATAATAATAGTTCAGAATAATAAAATTCTTTTTCGACTCAATTTGGTGTTGAACATAATCCATTTCTCTGTCAGAAAATATGCCTGCTGGTAGCTGGCTAATGTCTTCAATTAAAAAGACCGAATTGACCAATTGTGGTTTATCGTCACGAAGGTTAAATATCAAATCTATCATAGCAGTTTGTTTTTATTTACTGTGTAAAGGTACGAAATTGATTTTTTATTCTATAATTTTTAACACCTTTAGAGTATATTTGTTGTGATTTTATTAAAAAAATTATCTTTTTAAACTCTCAAATACTGCAATAATACATTATTAATCAGAGATTTGGCAATAATGAAATTGGATGTCAATATTATTTTATCAAAAGCATTAAATTTAAAATTTCTTTCGGTTGGTGAGCTAGTATTCCTTTATAACAGTGCATCACTCGGAGAATTAATGAGTTGTGCAAATTCTATACGTGAAAAATTGGCTCAGCCCGGCGTTGTTTCATGGATGGTTGACAGAAATATAAATATCTCAAACAGATGTTTTTGCGGTTGCAAGTTTTGCAATTTTCATGTTAAGCCTAATGATAACTCCTTTTTTATCACATCTTTAGAAGAATATAAGCAAAAAATTGACGTGTTGTTTAAACTTGGTGGTAATCAAATATTGTTACAGGGAGGTCTTGATCCATATGTGGATATTAATTTTTACATCAACTTGTTTCGAGAGTTAAAAAAGTTGTATCCCTCTCTGATTTTACATGCCTTAGGTCCAGCGGAGATACATTTTATCGCAAAAAAATCGGATTTAACCATATCACAAACATTGGAAAAGCTTGTTGATGCGGGTTTAGATAGTTTGCCGGGCGCTGGCGCCGAAATATTGGTCGATAGGGTAAGAAAACTTGTCTCTCCGAACAAATGTACTTCAGACGAATGGTTAAATGTAATGCGAATTGCACACCAAATGAACCTTCTCACGTCTGCCACAATGATGTTTGGTCACGTAGAGACTATCGCAGAAAGGATGGAGCATTTAGTGAAAATCCGTGATTTACAAGCAGAACGCCCCAACGGAGCGCATGGTTTCAAGGCTTTTATTGCATGGCCTCTACAAAAAACAGGAACCGTTTTAGAAAAAGAGTATCCTGATATTAAACACACAAGCGCCACAGAGTATATAAAGATGGTTGCTATAAGCCGTATAGCATTGGTAAACGTTCAGAATATTCAAGCATCGTGGCTTACGGTTGGTAAAGAAATTGCGCAAATTTGTTTGCACGCTGGCGCCAACGACCTTGGCTCTATTATGATTGAGGAGAATGTTGTATCTTCCGCAGGCTCAAATATTTCGATGAACCAGTCGCAACTTATTGACACAATAGTTGAAGCTGGGTTTAAACCGTTGAAGCGGAATCAGGATTATTCTGAATATACAGAGTAGAGCTTAGTGGATATAATAGCTTTATAATTAATTATAAATCCTAATTTTTTAAGTAATAGACAAGTGCAAGGTACAAGGAGAAAGGAGAAAGTCGGCGGTGCATTCGGTCGCCGAGCAAAGTCGTGGTACGCTCAGCACACCGCCTAAATCCGAGATTTATTATTTATACCGATTGAACAGCTACTATAGTCCAAACTTCACTATCGTTCGTTTGAACTATGTATCTGTTACATCGGTATTTACCATTGTAAAATTTTAAAAAGATTGGACTATTTCAAAATTAAAATTAGTATTAGTTTCATTATTGAACGCAACCTAAAATAATCAATACTTCCATAACATTTTGTAATACATAAATAAAGACTATGATACTTTTGGCTGAATATTTAAAAACAAAAGGTTTAAACAAAGAGTTAATAGCTACTATTTTAGATGTCGGAACTGAAATTAATTTTTCGAAAGGTGCAACAGTAACAAAAGAGGGGGTTGTTGAGCAATATCTCTACTTTATACAACAAGGAGGTTGTCGCTTCTTCATAACACGCAATAGAGACGCAGAAGAAATTACTTTCCAATTTGCCTTTCAAGGAGAGTTTGTCAACTCATTGTTATCAATGAAGTATCAGTCCCCATCTCAATTTACTATCGAAACAATTTGCCCAACAAACCTTTGGACTTGTCATAAAAAAACATGGCAAAACCTGCTGAACACATATCCAATTATTAAGCAACTATACCAGGATATTTTAGAAGACCTTTTTACTCTGAAATTAAAAAGAGAGATACAAATGCTGAAAAATTCTCCTGAAGAACAGTATTTAGAATTGCTTGAACAACACAAAGAGATATTTCAAGAAGTTCCCCTTAAACACATAGCAACTTATATTGGGATTACTCCTCAATCATTAAGCAGACTACGAAAAAGAATTTTAAAGAAAAAGTGATTTCTTAACTTAAGGTAATCAATCAGAAGTTAAAACCTATCTATCTTTGTTGCACTATTATTTAGACAAGGCAATAGTTTTTTGTAATGAGCATTCAGAAACTAATCATATTACAGTTATTTATTATGGGAGGATTTATAATCGCTTCAGCACAAAATGAGAGTGGCATTGAACAAGTATTCTTCTACGGCTCTTTAGCTCCAAGCAGTCACAATGCGCAAATGTGGAATATCATAAAAGTTGGAGATCAAGAATACAAAATAGAAATTGACACAAAACATAAACTAAGTTGCGTTGACCCTGCTGATAGAGAGGCATGGATTAGTATTGGAGCATTTCTTCAAAACTGCCTTTATGCTGCTCCTTTCTTCGGATATGCCATAAACTACAAAATAGAGAGTAACGCTGTATATTTATCTTTCTTGCCTACACAAGAGTGTACTACATTGAAAAAAACATTTGATATAACACTTGAAGATTTGAAGAAACGACACACGTGTAGGAAAAACTACTCCAAAAAAAAGATTGCACCCGAAATAGTTGCTCCTATACTGAATGGCTTTCAAAACACTTTATACATTGATGCAAACTCTGATTTAGGGACAAAACTTTCCACCTTAATTGTGGACGCAAACATCAAACAATATCAACAAAAACAAACAGTTAAAGAGTTATCAAGTCTCATTCTTACAGACAAAAAAGGCAAAGGTAATCGAAGAGGATTAACACTGGAAGCTATGGGATTATCTGCATTTGAGCGATTTTTCTTTCGTCTTTTTTTCTCTAATGCAGATTTAACGAAAAACAAAATTTTTCTTTCAGGTGCTGTCAAAACGGCTAAAAGTCAAGTATCAAACTGCTCAGGTTATCTAATTCTTTTTTCTAAAGGGGAAGCTTTTCCGAAAGATGAAATCATGTGCGGAATGGATTTAGTCGCCATTTGGACTTTGCTGAACAAAAGCGGAGTGTCAGTGCACCCAATGAGTCAACCACAAGAAGAACACCCCGCAGAGTTGAGCGAACTTTTTCCAAATGCAAACAAAGTACAAATGATTCTTCGTATTGGATATGGGGCAAATTGCCATAACATAAAAGAACGAGCTAAAATAAATATCATCCCGAATGAGTGATACCGATTGGACAGCTACTATAGTCCAAACTTCGTTATTGCTCTTTTGGACTATGTATCTGTAACATCGGTATTTACAATTGTAAAATTTAAAAATGATTGGACTATTTTTAAATTACAATTGGTATTAAAAGTTAGAAATTAGAATGCGACTGAACTTGGTCGTTAAGCCCACGGTCGCTGAGTTTATATTTCGGCAAGCTCAATAACCGTCGAAGCGACCATTCAGTATAGGTAGCACATGACTTTGGCTTCGACAAACTTAATAACTATCGAAGTGTGTCGAAAACGGAGGAGACGGAGGAGACGGAGGAGACGGAGCATGCTCCGTCTCTACTTTCTACTTTTAACTTTTAACCCCAAACTCTGATTTTTTAGGTAATAGATATTTGAAATTAGAAGGCGATGTACTG
>DAOOBP010000158.1:0-4187 GCA_035407925.1 Salinivirgaceae bacterium | reverse complement strand
GACTTCGTCGAAGGTTAGGTAAAAAATCAATTGATTTTTGTTTTTTATAAGGATGAATCCTTATTTTAAGTAAAATCACGTGCAAGTAATTGTATGCATGCCTTGCTTCGTTGCTGGTTATGGTTTAAAAAAACGGCAGATTTTTTTAAACGTAACCACAACTATCCTTAGTTGTGCAGCGAAGCAATTGATATTTACAATATTAATCTGGCGGATTTATCATTTGACAGATAATTTCACGCAGTGAATGATATTATCATCCTTTTTAAAAAAACCTTTCATGAAAATGAAAGTACCTAACCATTGCGAAGCAATGTACCTAACCTTTTCGGAGAAAAGTACCTAACCCGCAGCGAAGCGAGGACATAAAGACAAATTGCATCATCCTTTAAAAAGAACCTTTCACGAATGTGAAAGTACCTAACCTTCGACGAAGTCGAAGTACCTAACCCGCAGCGTAGCGAGGACCAAAACACCACTATTTATTTATCAGTCCGTACACATTCAAATCTCCATAGCCATCCAGCAGTTTTTCTTCTTCTTTGAGTGTACCTTCCAGCTCAAATCCACATTTTTCAGCTATTCTTATGGAGGGGAGGTTATCAGGGTTAATTGTCAGTATTGCTTTATTTAATTGCAGTTCTTCGAAGACTATTTTGATAATTGCCTTTGTGCATGCTGTTGAGATCCCTTTACCTGAATGATCTTTATCTATCCAATACATTATTTCCGTCTTTTTATTCAGCCAATCTATGTATTTCAGTCCAACAATCCCAACCAATTTTCCTCGATAGATTACTCCTAATTTGAAGCCATTATTTTCAGCCAATTGGTTTAGAAATAACTTTATTACTTTTTCGGTATCTTCAATGCTTCTATTCTCATTAATTCGTGGCATTGTTTTTTCTAAAAAGCTTCTGTTTTTTTCCATTAATGCAAAGAACTCATACTTGTCATTGTCTTGTAATAGTTTTAATCTTATATCTTCGTTTACCTCAATATAAAACATTTTCACCTCACTTATTAGTATTGCTATTTGCTTCAAGCCATCTAATCAGGTATATATTCAAAACTCTGCTTGCAGTTTGAGCTGCATCCCAAAGCCTGCTTAAATTCAGCCAACCCTGCGTTTATTATTCCATCTTCACTTGATGGACCAATATCAAGATACCTTTTACCTAATTTCTTATAAGCCTCAAATATCTTAATTGGCATAAAGTCCATCACTCTCTCATTGCGATATTCAGGGATATCACCCCAATACACTACTTGGCTAATATTATTCGTCACATCGAAAATAATCGCTGCCGCTATTGCTATTTCTTCTTTTTTAACAATAAAAGCCCTAACAGTAAGGCTATCCATCTTTATCAAGTCATTCATTTGAGCCTTTGATATCTTTAAGGGGTAGCCCATTTGCTCACGGTTTATCTTGATCACATCATAGGCTGTCTCAAATTCATCTAAGTTCAATTCTTCGAAAACTAAATTACTCTTGACTGCTCTCTTAAAATTGTTTCGGATTTTATGAACTGATTTATGTATATGCTCTTCAAGACTTACGAAATTAGACAAATCATAGTAATTATTCAAATCATTTGTTTTAATACTAAAGCCCTGGCTAAAAAGTGATGCAGCCAACACAGAGACCAATTCTCTCCCATAGATATCAGGAGCTAATGTTACATTTATCTTTTTTACGCCTCTTTTTTCAGCAAACCTTTTCAGCCCTTCAATAAAGTGTAGCGCATCATTCACTTTATATCCATCTCTCAGATATATTAACGAAAATGGAGAAGAATATGGCATTCTAAAACCACCTTCCTTCATCCCGAGATAACAGTATCCAAGCACCTTTCCATTGTTCATGACCCCCAATCGCACCACTTCCTCAGCAAACTTCTTATGATACTCATGAAACTCCCTTGTATCATAAAATATAGGAGCCATGTATCCAAGGACATCTATCTCATCCCTCTCTTCACATATCTCATCTCTCTCTAAGTCATATATATACTCTTTAATCATATTTTCCTATCCATTTCTCCCTCATACAAAAATCAGTTGCCTTTTACCTATCCCGCAACGAATGACCAAAAGGTGTGTTGTTCAAAAAAGAAGTTGATTGTCAAGATCTGTTTATCATGATGCCGTTTGTCTTTCTTTGTCGTCTGTCAAAAGCCTTGAATTTAAAGTGTGTTATAGTGTGTTGTTTAAAAAATGAAGTGTGTTATAGTGTGTTGTCGTGTGTTGTTTAAAAAATGAAGTGTGTTCCAGTGTGTTGTCGTGAGTTGTTAATAATAATTGTTTTCTGATTTATATTGTTCTTTGTAGCCCTTGTGTGTCATTTGCGTCTGCCTAAAACTTTAAAACTTAGATGTGTGTTCCAGTGTGTTGTCGTGTGTTGTTCAAAAAAAAGCATCTCCCTCTATATATATAGGGCATACAAAATAGTGATTTTCAAAAACTATTTTCACCTAAATCACCAGATGCCTATTACGAGCGGATTGAGAGATGATTTTTTTTTTGCAGGAATAATTATCATTAGTTGACTCAGATCAATTACATTTCATCTTTCAGTTCTCAGCTTTCATTATTCTTCAAGTCTGTAAACATGAATTATGTATTAATCAACACCCTCTGTGTTCGTCTGTCTAAAGCCATAAATTTTAAAGTGTGTTCCAGTGTGTTGTCGTGAGTTGTTCAAAAAAATGAAGTGCGTTCCCGTGTGTTGTCATGTGTTGTTCAATAAAGAGTTGATTGTCTCGATCTGTTTATCATGGTGCAGTTTGTGTATTGTTTGCGTCTGTCTAAAGCCTTGAAAGCCTAGTGTGTTATAGTGAGTTGCAGTGTGTTGTTCAAAAAAAAGTGTGTTCCAGTGAGTTGTCGTGTGTTGTCATGCGTTGTTCAATAAAGAGTTGATTGTCTCGATCTGTTTATCATGGTGCAGTTTGTGTATTGTTTGCGTCTGTCTAAAGCCTTGAAAATTTAAGTGTGTTATAGTGTGTTGTCGTGTGTTGTTTAAAAAATGAAGTGTGTTCCAGTGTGTTGTCGTGAGTTGTTAATAATAATTGTTTTCTGATTTATATTGTTCTTTGTAGCCCTTGTGTGTCATTTGCGTCTGCCTAAAACTTTAAAACTTAGATGTGTGTTCCCGTGTGTTGTAGTGTGTTGTTCAAAAAAAAGTGTATAATTGTCGATTGTTGTACATGGAACAGTTTGCCTATTGTTTGTGTATGTCAAAAGCCTTAAACCCAAGTGTGTTACAGTGTGTTGCTGTGTGTTGTTCAAAAAAAGTGTGTTGAAGTGTGTTGCAGTGCGTTGTTTAAAATAAAGTGTGTTCCAGTGTGTTGTCGTGCGTTGTTTAATATGTTCGGGGAAAGTGTGTTGCTGTGAGTTGTTACCTGGAAAAGTACAATAAAAAAAAACATTACAAACCCATAGTTCATAATGCTTTTCTCTATATCTTGTTCTCACAGGACCACCTTCCTCTATCGTGTTAACAAGGGATTGTACGAAAATATCGTACCTATAATTATATATATATTTTTATCTATCTTCCCTGCTGCGAAGCCATTTATTGCATCTACCTTTAAAAAAACCTTTCATAAAAATGAAAGTACCTTAAATAATGTAGGGGCGAGCTGTGCTCGTCAGCCGCAGCGTAGCGAGGACATAAAGACAAATTGTTTCTTCCTTAAAAAAAACCTTTCACGAATGTGAAAGTACCTAACCCGCAACGAAGTGAGGACCAAAAGGTGTGTTGTTCAAAATGTTCGGAAAAGTGTATTGTCAGCGTTTGTAGTATATGGAACTGTTCGAGTATTGCAGCCATTGCCTAAAACTTTAAATCTTCGTGTGTTATCGTGTGTTATCGTGTGTTGTTCAAAAAAGAAAGTGTGTTCCAGTGAGTTGTCGTGTGTTGTTTAAAATGTTCGGAAAAATGTATAGTTAGCGTTTGTAGTATATGGAACTGTTCGAGTATTGAAGCCGTTGTCTAAAACTTTAAAACCCTAGTGTGTTATAGTGAGTTGCAGTGTGTTGTTTAAATGTTCGGGAAAATGTATAGTTTGCATTTGTAGTATATGGAACTGTTCGAGTATTGCAGCCATTGTCAAAAACTTTAAATCTTCGTGTGTTATCGTGTGTTGTAGTGTGTTGTTCAAAAAAGAAAGTGTGTTCCAGTG
>DAOOBP010000157.1:0-4325 GCA_035407925.1 Salinivirgaceae bacterium | reverse complement strand
ACACGGGTTTTGCGTCAGGCGGGGTGACGTGCAAACTTGGAGCTTTGTGCTTCTAATAAACTTTAGTAATAAATTGAAACTTTGTGCTCTGAAATCCGCCCGAACGCAAAGCCCGAATACGTTGGCGGTAATTTTAAGGACTGAAACATAAGATTATGACACGTTTGATTTTTATAATTTTTGCATTAGTTCTGACTTCATGTAAAACAACAAAGCAGACAACGAATTTAAATAATATTAAAAGCGGACAAGACCTGCATAATGTTGAATTGATTTCATTTGACAACTTTTTTAACCAATGGGTTTATAACAGTAGAATTCAAAAGATTGACCTGAACATACGAGAACTAAATAAAGACAATCAATTCACTTATTTTGGAAAACCAAGACTAGGATTAACCCAAATAAAGTGGACTTTTTTTAAAGTTTATTCAGACACATTAATAGATAGATTTTCAAATTATAAAGACTTTTATGGTGCCGAGTTAAGAGACTATTTATGGACTAAAGTAATTCCACAGGAAGACATTAATTTATGGAATTATAACAGGACAACTCAGCAAAATAGAATGAAACCAAACTGTCCGTACAAAAAGAACAAGCCAGTTCAAGAATTTAAACTCATTAATAATAAGGTGATTTTAACAATGACTTGGGAAGTAGAATGTTTAGAACTAGAGCAATTAAAAAATAAAAAATATATGGCAAGCTATAATTTGCTGACCAAACAGTACGACAACGAATAGAATGAGATTAAATATGAACTAAATAAAAACTACCGCCAACATCGTGTATAAGTAATGGCGGGGGTTGTAGCGTATTCGAGTGTTCTACCTCGCATCAAGTTCACCGTATCTTGACAGGAAAGTGCCCCGTAATCCGCCACTACTCATACACGTAACCGTTAGCGGTCAGGCAACGAAACGTCAGTAGAGAACATAAAAAATTGGAGAAAATGAAACAAGCAATTAAAAAAATCATTTTTTGTACTTTGCCCATATTGGTAAGTTTACAATCTTTTGCAATAAAACCCGACAGGGTATATCGGTTCTATCCAGAAAAACTTTGTTTGATTTATAAGGATTTAGACGTAACAACCGTTGACAGCATAAAGATTAAAACGTGGTTTTTCCCTGCTCAACGCACACCGCAAGAAAAAGAAATTAGCGATATGTGGGAGAATCCTGTCAAAAAGCCATATAAAACGATTGACAATAAACCCAGACCCACGATAATTATTGCGAATGGCGATGCAGGAAATATGTCGTACCAGCAATTGCACCACGCACAATTTTTCACAAGCAAAGGCTACAATGTGGTAGCTTTCGATTGGCGTGGCTTTGGCGAAAGTAGTGAGTGGGAAATGGATACTGATTATTTAGTCTATTCCGAATTGTTAATTGATTATGAAGCTGTTATAAAAGAAGTGCTAAAACAAAAAGAAGTGGATAAAAACAGATTGGTGGTTTATGGTTGGTCAACAGGTGCGTACCTTTCTATGGCAGCAGCAAGCAAATATGAAAACATTAAGGCTTTTGTAGCCATCGGACTAATGACTTCTTTTTCCGAAATTGTTCCTGTGTTGATAAAAGCTCAACACAAACAGGAGAGTAATTTGATAGTACCAGGTGATTATCCGAAAGAGCTACAACCAATCAACTTGGCTACAAATTGGGATAAGGCAACATTTCTGATAGTTGGTGAAAAAGATGACCGCACACCTGTTTGGATGAGTGAGAAAATATATTCGTTACTTCCTGCAAAAAAAGACATGTGGATAGTGGAAGGGGCGGAACACGGCGGAATGAAAGGACCATTAAGAGATTTTGACTTGTTTCATAAAAGAGTTTTAGAATTTTTAGAAACAAATTTAAAGTAAAAATGCCCGAACAGCTAACACAGGCTTTACGTCAGGCGGAGTTACCCGCAAGTTTGAAGTTTTGTCTCCCCACATCGGCGTTCGTCTCAGATTGACAGGACTACGTCCCGCCAACCCGCCCGAACGCAAAGCCTCAACCGTTAGCAGCAAGCAAGACAACGCTTGTGGAGACGCTCAAACAAAAGGAAGTTAAATATTAAAGCGAATTATAATGAACACAAAAAACAAATTTTGCCAAAGTTGCGGAATGCCAATGAAAAATGACCCGCAAGGCAGCGGAACTAATGCCGACAGCAGCAAGAATGAGAAGTATTGTAGCTATTGCTATCAAAACGGTAAGTTTACATTTAACGGAACGGTAACCGAATTTCAGGAGTTTTGCCGTCAGAAAATGATTGAAGGCGGGCACAACAGATTTATGGCGTGGATGTTCACGCGCGGGATGAAACGATTGGAAAGATGGAAAACAAATTAAAGGAATGAACTATGGCAAGAGCGACAACAAAACCAGATTTGATAATTGCAGCAAATGAGCAATTTGAGAAGTTGTGGAAACTCGTTGAAACGATGAGCGAAAAACAACAAAACGCTACATTCAGCAGTGAAATAGCTACGGCAGGAAAAGAAGCACATTGGAGTAGAGATAAAAACTTGCGCGATGTATTGGTGCATTTGTACGAATGGCACAACTTATTGTTAAATTGGATTAACGCCAACTGCAAAGGTGAGCAAAAACCTTTTTTGCCAGAGCCATATAATTGGAAAACCTACCCTGCAATGAATGTTGAGTTTTGGGAAAAACACCAAAATACACCGCTTCTTGATTCAAAAAGAATGCTTAAAGAAAGCCATAAAAAAGTAATATCGTTGATTGAAACTTTTTCCAACGATGAACTATTTGCCAAACAATCATTTGCTTGGACAGGCACCTCAACATTAGGAGCTTACTGTGTTTCGGCGACTTCGAGTCACTACGATTGGGCTATCAAAAAGATTAAACTGCATATTAAAACGAGCAACAAATAGTATGACAAAATAAATGCCAGCTGCTAACACGGGTTTTGCGTCAGGCGGGGTGACGTGCAAACTTGGAGTTTTGTTGCCCGCACCTGCGTTCGCCTCGTGTTGACAGGACTTCGTCCCGCCAACCCGCCCGAACGCAAATCCCCAAAACGTTATGCTTCAGGCTAAAAAAGACGACAAAATAAACTAATAACTAAAAATATGGCTTCTAAATATCAAGAGACAGAAAGAACAAAGGCTGAAAACTTAATAAAAAATGAAAGTCCTGTTTTTTATGGTGGCAAAGCAGGCAAATATTTTAGAACGAAAAATAGGGATTTTGTGCTTTTAGAAAGTAAAAACAATATTTTTGCCCCGATTTATAATGATGTTATTCGATACTTTAAAAATAATTCAATTTCATGGTGGGGTGGTAAAAATCCAACAGGACATGTTTTATCCTCACAAATTGCGTGTATAAATCATTTATTCCAATTAAGAGATGATAAGTCTGCTGTTTTAACAATTCTAAAAAACATTTCGCCTGACTTCATAGATGTATTGCAAATAGATACTGACAAATTTTTGCCTGCTTATATTCAATTCGAGGCGGTTAGCGATAATGATTATTTAAACGAAGGACAATCAACTCGTGGCAGCAATTGTACTTCGATTGATGCTTTAATATTTGCAAAACATAAAAATGGAGAAAAATGGCTCATTCCAATTGAGTGGAAGTACACAGAATTTTATAACAGCACAGACAAGTCAATCGAAGACAGCAACAAAAAAACTGTTGGACATTCAAAGGGAGATGAAGCAAAAGGAAAAGAAAGACTGAATAGATATTGCTATAATACCAAAGGCAGACTGATTGATGAGTCCAACTATCTTAAAACTTTGAAACAGTACAAGAATTCTGTTTATTTTTTTGAACCGTTTTATCAATTAATGCGTCAGACATTATGGGTTGAGCAAATGATTAAAAATAAAAATCAAGAAACATTAAAGGCTGACAACTTTATACATTTACACGTAATACCAAAGAATAATGGCGACCTGCTGAACAAAGTTTATAAGTGCAGTGGACTTGATATGGAAAAAACTTGGAGAAATCAACTTATTGACCAATCTAAATATCAAATAATTGCACCAGAGTTATTATTAAATGGCATTGACTCGAAAAAATATAATGAATTATTAGTTTATTTAAAGACAAGATACCAATAATAATAATAAAAGCCCGAAAGCATAACATGCGGTATAGTTAATTGCCGATGAAGCGGGTATTCGAGAGGCACAACTCGTATCAAAAGTTTTGTACCTTGATAGGAAAGTGCTTCGAAATCGGCAACTAACCATACCGCCAACCGTTATGGGCTATAATAAAAGACAGAAACAACATATTGACAATGAATTTACCTCAAAGACATAGACAGGAAAC
>DAOOBP010000156.1:0-4342 GCA_035407925.1 Salinivirgaceae bacterium | reverse complement strand
AGGAAAACGTAGTAATGGTTCACGGCAAAATGAAAGCCGATGAAAAAAACGCAGCCATGCAAAGATTTATATCAAAAAAAGCTGCAATAATGGTTGCCACAACAGTAATAGAAGTTGGTGTTGATATTCCAAATGCTTCGATAATGGTTATTGAGAGTGCCGAACGTTTTGGGTTGGCTCAATTGCACCAATTAAGGGGCAGAGTGGGGCGCGGCTCGGAGCAGTCGTTTTGTATTTTGTTGACATCATACAAGCTGTCATCTGAGAGCAGAAAGCGAATTAATGTAATTACATCAACCAACGACGGTTTTATTATTGCTGAGGAGGATTTGAAAATTCGCGGCTACGGCGATATAGATGGAACACGCCAAAGTGGACTCCCGTTTGAGCTTAAAATTGCAGGCGTAAGTCGCGATCACGCTATCTTAGAATATGCCCGAAAAATTGCAAACGAACTTATTGATGAAGACCCGTTCTTAGAACTGCCTAAAAACCAAAGACTTAAACAGTTTATGCAATATAAATTAAAAGAGAGCACATTTTGGGGAATGATATCGTAACAACTAACCTAAGTTGAGTTAAAAGTTAAAAGTTTAAATGAATAACCGTATATTTACCTAATATTTATAGAACAGATTTTTTTCAAAACCACATAGATACATAGAAAATATAGTTAATTGAAACCTTAACTCTGTCAAATTACCCGTCTATAGCTTGTATATATCTTGTTATGAGCTTGTTATTGAAAAAAATAGACAATCTAATTAAGTGGTCTGTTTTTTTACATGTAATAGTCTTAACATCAAAATATTATATTAAAAACAACCACCTAAATTAGCGGAATTAGGGTTGTAAAAGATATATCGAAACAAGTGTTACATAGAAAACTTGTTTTACACATAGCAATAGTAGCTATGCTACTATTACTATGTGTAGCTATTTTACCTTACATAAAAAAACTATGTGACTATGTGGTTATTAATTAAGTAAGGTATTTATGCGGATATTCATTAAAGTTTATAAAGTTGGTAGTGCTTTCGATCATTGAGCGGAGTCGAGGTAAGCGTAGTCAAAGCGGTACACTGAAAAAATCGAAATGAAATCCGAAATAATACGATAGCTCACAAGTTGTTTATTCAAATATCCCTACCTTTACATCCAAAACTACAAATAACGCAACAATGGCACTACTCGGACATTTTCAAAAGCTGCAAGCAGTTAAGATTACTCCACAGGGATTTTATTTGTCTGACAATCAGGAAGAAGAGATATTATTACCCAACAAGTTTGTTCCTGAAAATCTTGCTGTGGGCGATGAAATAGAGGTGTTTGTTTATAAAGATAGCGAAGATAGGATTATAGCCACCACACAAAAACCGTTGATAGAGTTTGGCAAAGTTGCTGTTCTCGAAGTTGTTGATACTGCGAGATTTGGAGCCTTTTTGGAATGGGGATTAGACAAACATTTACTATTACCACATAGCGAACAGATTGGAGAAGTCCGCATAGGAGAAAAAGTTGTCGTGGTACTCTATATCGACATAAAAACCAAAAGGTTAGCAGCTTCAGAAAAAATTGACAACTATTTGATAAACACAGATATAGAGTTACAGGAAAATCAAAAAGTTAACATTATTGTGTATCGAAAAACCCCACTTGGTTATAGCGTTGTTATTGAAAATCGTTACATGGGGTTGGTGCATTTAGATCATTCGCATCGTAAGTTAGACATTGCCGAGCAAACCACAGGTTATGTGTCGAAAATCAGACCAGACAATAAAATTGATATAATTTTAAATCTTCACGGCTATCAGGGTCACGATAATGCAGTTGAAGAAATTTTAGAAAAGCTAAAAAATGCCGAAAACGGCTTTTTACCTTTTAACGACAACAGTTCACCGGAAGAAATTGACAGATACTTTAATATGAGCAAAAAGCTATTCAAAAAATCAATCGGGACTCTATATAAAAGGCAACTTATTAGGCTTACTGACAGAGGAATTGAGTTAAAAGCAATTAACAATGAACAATGAGCAATTAACAATTACGAATTACGAATTACGAATTACGCCATCGGCTTTGCCACTTCGTTCAGCGACCAAGCTCACCGACTTCTAATTTCTAATTTCTAATTTCTAACTTCAAAGGTCTATCTGTAAAACTGCGTATCTTCAATAAACTTCCAAACTTTGCTGGGCAAGAAAAATCGCACATCTTGCTGATTTACAATTGATTGTCTAATAAAGCTTGAACTTATCTCTATTAAAGGAGCATCGATAACTCTTATATCTCCTGCTATATGTGGATTTTCATTTGGAAATCCGGGACGCGGGTAAACCAAAATAGGACATTGGCGTAAAAGCTCAATACTATTTTTCCATTTATGCAGATTTTGCAAATTGTCAGCGCCCATAATTAGCGAGAAGTTATGTTTGTAATACTTCTCTTTTAAATATGTCACTGTATCAATTGTATATGAGGGTTTTGGCATTTTAAACTCAACATCACTCGCTCGGTATCCTGGTGATTTGTCGATAGCTAAATGCACCATTTCAAGCCTATTGCGGTCATCTGAAATTCTTTGATCTTTTTTAAACGGACTTTGCGGAGTTACAACAAACCAAACCTCGCTTAAATTACCGAAAACCTTGATATAGTTGGCAATAACCAAGTGTCCGACATGAATAGGATTGAAAGTTCCAAAAAATAGTCCTATTTGCTGTTTTTTTTCCATATCTACTTTCCTAAAAACTCTTTTACAATATCAACTAATTTTGTTTTTGACACCTCAATATTGTCATTAACAACTATTTGGTCAAATTGGGAAGAATAAGTCATCTCCTCTGCCGCTTTATTAACCCGTGCCTTTATGTCATCCTCTGTATCGGTTGCACGAATTCTTAATCGTTCTTCAAGTACTTCAATTGAAGGTGGTTGGATAAATATAGAGAGTGCGCTGCTGCCGTAAAGTTTCTTGATATTTATTCCACCTTTTACGTCAACATCGAAAATCGCTACTTTCCCCTTGTTAGCAATGCGCGTTATCTCCGATTTTAGTGTGCCGTAGAAACGTCCTTCGTAAACCTCTTCCCACTCTATAAACTGCTGTTGTTCAATCAATTTATTAAATTTTTCGACAGTTAAAAAATAGTAGTCTTTGCCATCTGTTTCCCCCTCGCGCATAGGGCGTGTTGTTGCCGAAATACTAAACTCAAACATAGGTAATTGACCCATTAAGTATTTGATAAGTGTAGTTTTCCCCGAACCCGACGGAGCGCTTACTATAATAAGTTTTTCGTCCTGTTTCATTACAATATATTTAGTACCTGTTCTTTAATCTGTTCAAGCTCATCTTTCATCAATACTGCTAACTGCTGTATCTCTACGTGGTTAGCTTTAGAGCTCAGTGTATTTATCTCACGTCCAATCTCTTGCGCAATAAAACCGAGCTTTCTGCCGATATTGCCACCCGATTTTAAAGTAGTTATAAAGTAATCTAAATGCTGTTCTAATCGCACTTTCTCTTCATTAATATCAAATTTTTCTATATAATAAATCAGCTCTTGCTCAAATCTGTTTGGGTCGAACTTTGAGGGTTCTTCCAATTCCGACATAGCTTTTAGCAGTCGTTGACGAACAATCTCTTTCCTTTGAGCTTCAAAAGGTAACACCTGCTCTTTCAGAGCAAATATGTTTTCAGCTTTGTTTATCAAGTCGTTACGTAGCGATTCGCCTTCTGTTTGTCTAAAAGCAACAAACTCTTCTACTGATTTATCAATCGCTGAACGGACAATTTCCCACTCGTCAGTTTCTAAATCTTCGCAAGGAGTTTCAAGAACATCAGGAAAGCGTGTTATTGATGCAATAGCCTCATCACTAACGCCTTCGCCTATCTGCGAGTATATCTCTTTCAGTTGATTATAGTATGATATAAAAATCTCTTTGTTTATATATGTTTTGGTCTCCGCAGAGGACATCTCTACGAGTAGCGTAAAATCAATTTTTCCACGTATCAGTTTTTCTGACAACAGGGCTCTAACCTCCGGCTCTTTTTCGCGATAAAGTGGCGGCATCTTTAAATTTAGGTCTAATCCCTTGCTATTTAAAGAGCGTAGCTCAACCGTAAATTGTTTGCCTTTATATTCGCTTGTTGTGCGACCAAAGCCTGTCATGGATAGTATAGGATTTGTTTTTTTAAACTCCATTTTATAGTAATTACATTTTTCGTTATTCTGCAAATTTAAGAAAATTGATTTGTAAAGTCTAACTCTGATTAATGCAAATAATCTTAGTACATGACAAAAAAAACAATTAATGATGCGTTGAACGTGATGGTGTGTGA
>DAOOBP010000155.1:0-4454 GCA_035407925.1 Salinivirgaceae bacterium | reverse complement strand
GCTCTTCTTAGCTCCTGCTTAATATCAGTTACAATACCCATTCTAACATTTTCGTCAACTTTCATTACAGTTGTCAAGAAAGGACGCTCAGATTCATCTCTCGCTTCTCTTTCACTGGCAATATAAGTCTGTATATCAGAAATTGTTGCAAAACTATCATTCAATTGAATTCTTGGCTCCGTTCCAAGCATCCTTTGAAGTTCGGGTAGTGGAACTCCAACGTAAATATTACTGGCTAAAGACTTTCTTTCAAGCTTAACTCCTTCAGATGCAGCAGGAACAAAAACTTTAACCTTTAGCTCTGTCTCGCGCATTGATGTTACTGTCATAAAGAAAAACAGTAGCATAAACACAACGTCAGGTAACGATGCTGTTGAAATAGCAGGCACCTCTCTCGCTTTACTTTCTTTAAATCTACTCATATCTATCTTCCTCCAACATTTTTCGGTTCAGCCTCTGAAATTTTCTGAGGTATTGCACTCCTAATTGCGTCAACATCTTCCTGGTTAAGAAGCTGATTAAATGGTCTGCCAAACTCTTGTATAGCTAACTCATCACGAGCTTCATTATACGCTGCAACCAAAACGTTTTGAACTTCAATATATCGTTTGTATGATGTTCCTCGGTCATTTTGAAGCGAGATTACACCCATGCTAACAGGAAATCCTTCCGGATACTTTCTATCAAAATGCTTATGAGATATTTTTTGAGGTACATCGCTTCCCGCTACATAATCAGGATTAGCAATCATTATCCGTTTATATTCAAATTCCGGCAAATCCTCTAAATTATTTGGGTTTTGAATAAACTCTTTAGCCTTTCTTTTTAGATCGGCTAAAGACATCTCTTGCCCATTTACTAAAAATCTGTCTGCTCTATTAATCAACACAACTAAAATGTTTCTCCTTTTAATTTTCACATCATGCGGTTTTTGAACACTATGATCAGTCATTGGGGGCAGCACCCTTGCCAATCCAGTATCAACGTCCATTGTTGTTGTAACGAGGAAGAAACTCAAAAGTAAGAAAGCTACGTCAGCCATTGAGCTTGCGTTGATCTCCGGTACTTTTCTTTTATCTGATGGCATAATATAATTGTTTTTGAGTTAATAAAATTAGTTTTATACATTCAAGGGATTAGGATTTTTTAAAATATCCTCTTAAACCTGTGAATATAACTCCACCAATTGCAATAACTAAAAGCACGTACGCTGTTTTTAATCCTAAGTCTATCATCAGAGCTGTTCCATGTGTTATGCCAAATTTTTCATAGCCAAAGAATATGGGTATCTCTGATGTTGCAAAAATATATGCTATTAAAATAACCGCAACTAAAGAACCTATACGTGTTATTGATCTTAAAAATGTTTTTTTACTGCTTAACGCTACAATAGTAGCAAAAACTATAACCAAAACGGTGGCAATAGCAAGCAATACATACGTATAATCGATATATATTGCTAATGAACCACCAACTCTATCCATTGCCCAATCTACCTTTTCTGACGGAACTATTACGCTTTCTGGCACAGGCTCCATTGTCATTGTTTTATAATAAAAGAATCCAGCCGATAATAGTGCCAATACAAAGAGGACAGCAAAAATCAGAGATGTTATTTTACTTAATTTATCGGTCATATCAAACTATTTTTTTTTGTTATATTCTGTAATCATATCAACTAAGGTGATAGAAGAATCTTCCATGGTGCCGACTATTCCGTCAATTTTAGCTATAAGATAGTTATAGAAAACTTGTAGAATCATAGCTACAATCAAACCCCCAATTGTTGTAATCAAAGCAACTTTAATACCACCTGCAACAAGTGTCGGGCTGATATCACCTGCAACTTCAATTGCGTCAAACGCTTGAACCATACCAATAACTGTTCCCAAGAAACCAAGCATAGGTCCAATTACAATAAACAGAGATATCCAAGATAAGCCTTTTTCCATTAGTCCTGTTTGAACACTTCCGTAGGAAACGATAGATTTTTCAACAACGTCCATGCCTTCATCTATACGGCTAAGACCTTGATAAAAAATAGATGCAACAGGTCCGCGAGTGTTTCGGCATGTCTCCATTGCTTCCTCTACATTGTTATTCTTTAATGACTCTTCAATGCTTTTTAACAACTTTTCAGTATCAGTTGAAGCAAGGTTAAGATAGATAATTCTTTCAATAGCCAATGCCAAACCTAATACCAAACAAAGCAAAATAGTTGCCATAAAGCCAGGACCACCCTCAATAAATTTCACTTTTAATGCTTGGTGTACTGCTACAAGTCCTTCCTGAGGAGCTTGTTCTTCAGCTACGGCTGTTGTAGCCTCTTCAGTTGTCGCCGCCTCTTCTTGAACCTGTGTTGTGTCAGCGATTTCAGTTGTTTTCGCGCCTTCTTGTGCCATAGCATTTGTTGACACTCCGAATGAAAGCATACCGATTACGGTAAAGAATAGAAGTAATTTTTTCATGGTTTTTTTTAATTTTTATTGTTTAAAATTAGCAAAATTTATGTTTAAAAAATTAGTTTTTCTCAAAATATTTATTTGTGCGGAGAGAGTGGGATTCGAACCCACGATACCCTTTTGAGGTATACACACTTTCCAGGCGTGCGCCTTCGACCAACTCGGCCATCTCTCCAAAAAATCTGTCAAGCATACCTCTTTTCACAAACAGTTTTTATTTCAGGGCGCAAATTAATGACTTTTTTTTATTTTTCTGCTATAAAATTGGATTTATTTCTCCTCTTATTGATTTTTTTATATTCTCTACTACCGATTTTTTGTCTGTACAGTTTGCTAAAAGGTACATTAGCTTGGTTAATGCAGCTTCAGTTGTAGAGTCAAAACCGCTTAATATGCCTGCATCTAATAATCCTACTCCAGCCTCATAATTTTTCATATTTACACTTCCTGCTCTACATTGTGTAACATTCACTATTATTATCCCTCTTTTTGTTGTTTCTTGAAATATTTTAATAAACTCAGGGTTTGTTGGAGCATTTCCCGAGCCAAAAGTTTCCAATATAATTCCTTTAATGTTTGGAGTTGAACAAATATAACGTAATACTTCAGACGTCATTCCCGGAAATATTTTCAAGACCAAAATATTTGTCTCCATTTTGGTTTTTATCGAAAACTCACCTCTATTTGCCTTGTTAATATATTTGCGATTGTAGTGTATATTAATTCCCGCTTTAGCTAATGGTGGATAATTATCACTGGTAAAAGCATTGAAATATTCGGCATTATATTTAGTTGTTCGATTTCCTCTATACAGCTTGTTTTCAAAATAGACGGTAACTTCCGGGACAATTGCGACTCCATCTTCGTGTGCAGCAGCTATCTCTATTGCTGTAATTAGGTTCTCTTTGGCGTCTGTACGAATTAATCCTATAGGTAGTTGTGAGCCCGTGAGCACAACAGGTTTTGAAAGATTTTGCAACATAAAACTCAGCGCCGATGCTGTATATGACATGGTATCGGTTCCGTGCAAAATTACAAAGCCATCATAATTGTTGTAGTTGTCGTAGATTATGGTTGCAAGTCTTGCCCAAATTTCAGGATTCATGTCCGATGAGTCAATGACAGGAGCAAATGTTATTGATTCTAAGTTTATGCCTAAGCGGTCAAGTTCCGGGACTTGTTGCAGAATATGCTCAAAATCAACCGGATATAGCGCTCCTGTTTTAGGATTTGTCACCATGCCAATTGTTCCACCCGTGTATATAAGCAATATTTTTGGTCGTTTACTCATCTCTTTTGCTATTTAGGCGTTTATCGATTCAAAAATAGTGATTTTGCGTTATCTGTTGTTTGCATATCAATATTTTCGATTGAATCGCTACGAAGTTCGGCAATTTTTTTCAATATCAGGCTTAAATATGAGGGTTCGTTTCGTTTTCCTCTGTGGGGAGATGGTGCCAAATATGGACTGTCAGTTTCCAATATAATACTTTCTAATGGTATTCTTTTTACGATTTCTCCGAGCCCTCCATTTTTAAATGTCACTACTCCTCCTATTCCCAAAAGCATTCCATAATCTATTACTCGCTTTGCCTCTGCTGTATTTCCTGTGAAACAGTGAAAAACTCCTCTGGGTAACACTCCTCCAAAATTATCGAGCGCCTTGAAAATTGTATCAAACGACTCTCTGGCGTGTATTACAATTGGCAAATTTGTCTCTTTGGCTAATTTTAACTGATATTCAAAAGCTGAGATCTGCTCCTTGATATATGTTTTGTCCCAATATAGATCTATTCCTGTCTCCCCTATTCCAACAATGTCATTTTTAAGGAGTTGCTTTTCGATAATGGTTAATTGACTTTTGTAATCCTTGTCAACATTAGTAGGGTGTAAGCCCGTCATTGGGAAACAGTATCCTTGATAATCGTAACATAATCGCCTTAACGGCTCTATTGTCGATTTATCGATATTTGGAAGTAAAATCGCTTCTAC
>DAOOBP010000154.1:0-4482 GCA_035407925.1 Salinivirgaceae bacterium | reverse complement strand
GCACCTCTTCAACTGTTTTTTCGTGCTTAAAGTTTGTATAAACAACAGTTAATTCTGAAATACCTTTTATAAAAGCGTCTATTATCAGTTGCATTGGCGATTTTCTGCCATAAGAAGTGTTATCGTGCACATGGAAGTCCCACCCCATTTTAAGATATTTGAGATCCTTACCGGTTTCGGGTACTTCTATGATATCGAATCTTTTAAGTAATTTCCTAATTACTCTTGGATGCCCGAATGTTGACATCGTAAAATCGCGCATAAGTTCAAGCTGGACTCTTTTGTTGTTGCGAGTTTTAGTAACTTCTTTCATCAGTGCCAACTGAACACGTGCAGTATTTAACGGCATTTTCAAAGAACCCGAATAGTTGATATTCTCTTCAAGAAGTTTTAGTGCGTTAATTCTCCTGTTGTAGCTCGTAGAATCTAAGTCTTTGGTTATTTTTAGATAAGATTCTACAATTGTAGTGCGTCTTTTTTTAAACTCTTTTACAAATCCCTTAGGATTAGAATCAGGATAAAATGTTATACTTTCAGGTAGATCGATCCTGAAGTTTATTTCCTTACGCATATCACGAAGTTTCTTATTGAAACTTAACGTGTTAATTATTTGATTGTACTTTTTTACTAACATTTACACTCTCTCTATTGTAAAACTTTCCTCAAAATTAATACCTATTTTGATAATATCCATTTTGGAGTCGCCTATTTTGATAATGTTCATTTCGACCTTTCTCGATGAATATGACTCCCGTGCATTGAGCGTAGTCGAAACGCTGATTGCATAGTTGATACACTTTTTTATTTGAAAAATAAAAGCACAGGCAAATTCCTAAAACTATTCAAATTGTGAAAGTTTTAGGAATTTCATCTTCAATATATAAATTTGAGATTTTTGCACAAGTTGAATTCGTTTCCAAAAAGAATTAATATATTTGTAACTGGTTATCACATAAAAAATTTTGATTGAATGATATAACCTAAAGAAAATTAACATATTGAAAAAGCGGAAGCTTTTATTCTTGTTACAGAAAACTGGCACTTTTCGAGGATACGCAAGATTAAACAGTGGACGCTCGCGCTGTGGCGTGGGGCGGACTTGTTTGCGTATCGGGTATGCCAGTACCTCTGTAACAGATAAGCGGAAAACCCACGCCTTTTCTGTCTAAATAAAATAATATAACCGCCGAGTTTTGGGTTTGTAGGCATTAAAAACTTAATGTCTTATGAAAGTAAAAATCTTAACAATGGCAGCCCTTTTGTGCTTAGGCTTTACAATGAGAGCACAGGTCCCTTTTACAAATGAATTTCACAACTTAGATGACAACCAGGTGCCAGAAAACTGGACTTTTGTAAATACAAGTGCAAGTGGAAATTGTCTGATTGCCAACGGAAGGATTGAAGCTCATCCTTTTGATGCATCAGGTCACCTATCAAGGTTTGGAATTATGCCAAATGATGTTGATAGCATTGTATTTACTTGGGACGCAATTGTCAATTATGCATATTGGGGACAATCATCAGGTATTTTTATGAAAAATTCTGATGACAAATTATTTGGATTTCATCAAGGTTTTGCAG
This sequence comes from Salinivirgaceae bacterium, assembly GCA_035407925.1. Taxonomy (GTDB): domain Bacteria; phylum Bacteroidota; class Bacteroidia; order Bacteroidales; family Salinivirgaceae; genus JAAYQU01. The sequence goes on along the minus strand of DAOOBP010000154.1, from coordinate 2,901 downwards.
ACTACAATTATGGTTCTGAAGTGAATTTTATTTATTTAAGAAAAACAGATTTAGACTTTTCAAATTTAGAACAAATAATTTTGGAGTATATGCCAGTATTGCATGACACCACTCGAAATATATTAAGTATTACAAACAATAAACTATATTATAGTTGTTATAAATTAAACGAAAACACTTTACACTATAGTTTAATTTTTGATATTTCGGAGATTGGTTTATTATTAAATGATATAAATGAAATTCGTTATAAGGTTGCAGTCACCACAGATAATAGTTCATGGATTGATAATTTAAAGTTTGAAATTTTTAATTCTTCCCAACAATTATATTTTGAAAACGAAAATACTATTGTAGGAAGAGTAATTGAAATTCCTATAAACACAAACGAATTAACTACAGACGACAACGTAATTGCCTATCAATTAGACTTTAACTACGATAACACCAAACTCGAATATTTAAGCAACACGTTAACAGGCACATTGGCAGAAGGTGGCAGTTTACAAGTTAACCCAACTACTGGTAAACTTGCCATTGCTTGGGCAAGGGAAACTCCAATGGTTGGAGAAGGTGCAATAATAAAACTGCAATTCAAGGTAATTGATGCAGGAACAACAACCCCAACAATTACAAATGCACTCTACAACACAGAAGCTGTAAATGCAACAAATGGCACAATTACAGCAACCTACAAATACGGTGATATCGATGCTAACGACCACGTGCAGGCTTACGACGCTGCTTTAGCAATCCAGTACAGCGTTGGTTTAGACCCACTTCCAACAATTGACCCACTACCTTGGGATAATTGGCGTATTGTAACCGCTAATGTTGACGGTGTTGGTGGTGTAACGGCTAATGACGCTTCCGAAATCCTTAAATATACGGTAGGGTTAATTGATAAATTCCCTGTTGAAGATACCAAGAAATCGGAAAAAGCCTCAAATGCAGATATTAGTGTAAGCGTTGAAGACGGAGAAATTATTTTAACCTCAACTGGCGAGCTATTCGGTTTAAATGTTTTCGTAAATGAAAACTTTTCTATACTCGGAGAGCCTGAAAATTTTATTGAAAATGCACTTTTCGTAAAAAACATTTCAGAAAACAGCTATGCCTTTGGACTTGCAACTGCTTATTCGCCTGAGAATAACGTAAATATTGTAAAAATTCCTTACTCAACCACACAAGACCAAACTGTAACATTCGATTTTATTGTAAATACTGAGTCTAAGAGCGTTACCGTAGGTTTATTCACAGGAATTGTAACCGTAAACGAGCAGTCCGTTATTCTTTATCCGAACCCTGCAAACAGCGTTCTTTATTTAAAAGGTGTTGAAAATGTGAATATTACAATTTTTGATATAAACGGAAGAAACGTGCTTAACCAAAAGAATGTCACCGAACAGATTGACATCAGCACATTGCCCAAAGGGGTCTATACCGTAAAAATTGAAAACGGTAACAAGAACATAACCCGCAAATTGATAAAGAACTAAATAGTAACCAAAAAATCGTGAAAAAAAAGAGTTGTGGCACTGCCACAACTCTTTTTATTATTAACACAGGACTTTTTTGTCCGTAGGATAACATGCTACACGACTTTCACAAGCTCTTTATTCAGTACCCGGCAGGAAGTCTATGCTTATGCGTTTTGGAAATCTTTGATTTTAAGATATTAATTTGTAAATCAACACAATGAAGTTAAACTCGAAATATCAGCTAAAACAGATAATCAATCCCGAAGGGATGACATGATTATAGATTATAAAATGGGAAACGATTAATCAACCCCGAAGGGGTGAAATATCATTTATGACAGACACTATACAACTTGACATATGAAGTATCTTTAGGATTTGGGATTAAAAATCCGAAATCCGAAATCCGAAATCTCTCCCCTTCCTGTGTCACCCCTTCGGGGTTTAATAAACCTTTGGTCTTCACTGTACTATAATAATTTCATCCCTTCGGGATTGTTGTATTAACAAAAACAAACCACCTTGCTTAAAAGATTGATTACCAGCAATCTGAACAAATACATATATCGTTTTAGTATCGAAAATCAGCAAATTGAACAACTTGCGAAAGTCGAGTATGTTTAAAAACAGAAATAGAAAAAACACAAAAACACACCAAATAAAAAGTCAGCAACATAACTTATTAATAGTCGTTTATGTTATAAAGGTGAAATTACATGAATTTTGCCACAAAAAAATATTTCATTTCATGACAAAATACGTTTTTATTCTTTTTATTTATTTGTAATTTTGTCAACATAAAGCGAAACAAAGCAAACGCACAAATATTAAAAAGGCAAATGACGAAAAAACTTTCATCTTTTTGTGTTTTTTATAGAGACAGGGCTTGCTCTGTCTCTACTTTTAACTTTACAAACTTTTAACTTTTTAACTCTCATGCAAAACAAACTTCAAGAAATAACCGACAAAATCTATCGTGAAGGTTTAGAGAAAGGGCAGAGTGAAGCCGATAAAATCGTATCCGATGCCAAAGCACAAAGTAATCAGATAATTAGCGACGCAAAAAGAGAGGCAGAACATATTATCTCTTCGGCAAAAAAAGAGACCGAGGAGATGAAAAGCAATATTGAGTCGGAACTGAAACTCTTTGCTACACAGGCTTCAGAGGCGTTAAAAACCGAAATTGTTAATTTGGTTACGGACAAATTAGCCACATCAAACGTAAAGGCAGCCACCGAAGATAAAGACTTTATGCAAAAGTTGATTATCGACTTGGTTCAAAACTGGGCTAAAAACGAGGCTCTAACAGTTGGCGTGGCAAATCCCGAAGAGTTAAAAAAGCAGATTACAGCTAATGCTAAACACCTGTTAGATAAAGGGTTAAAAATTGAATCGGTTAACGGATTAAAAACAGGATTTG
>DAOOBP010000153.1:1658-4626 GCA_035407925.1 Salinivirgaceae bacterium | reverse complement strand
TTAAGTGCATAGCGACTATCCCGCAGATGTAGTTCAACCGGGAATAATCGCTGGGTGTTGCACGCCGCTCATATTCCTATTTATTAGCTGCTGTATTTTTATAAATTAATTGTTCTTTCTATGTTTATTTGCTCTAAAAAAGTTTCATCGTGCGAAATGACAATCAATGTACCCTGATAATCATTGATGGCATTTGTTAGTATTTCTATGTTATAAATATCTAAATTATTGGTTGGTTCGTCGAGGATAATAATATCAGGCGATTTGCTTTGGATGGTTAAACAACAAAGCGATAAACGCATTCTTTCTCCACCGCTCAACGCATTGCAAGGTTTATCCCAATCGTCTTTGGTAAACAAAAAACGGTTTAAACGGATTTTAATTTCGTGTTCTTGCATTGCTGAAGTGTTGAATTGTTGGGCTTGTGCGTAAACTTTCAACCTGTTATCAAGCAAAGAATAATCTTGGTCAATATAAACCGATTTGGTATCTGCTTGGTGAATTTTTCCTGTTTGTGCTTCAATGTCACCCAAAATGAGTTTTATCAAAGTTGTTTTTCCTGAACCGTTTTTTCCTTTCAAGGCAATGCGTTCGCCACTTGTGATTTGAAAATTTAGGTTTTCTTTCCAAAGCAGTTGTTTGTCGTAGCCAAAGTTGATGTCCGTTGCTGTGAACAAAACTTTTCCTTTATGTAAAGCTGAATTATCAAAGCCGAATTTCATTTTATCAATGTCGGGCAAGGAAGAACGAAGTTCTTGTAAGTCTTGCGAAATATCACTGATTTTTTCTGTGTGAACACCTGCGATTTTAGCAGTGCTTCGTTCTGCACTATTTTTCCAAGTGTTAGAAACTATTTTTGGAAGCCCTGCTTTTCCTAAGTTCTTTTTTGCACGTGTATCAAATTTTTGTTGCCGCTCCAAAGTTACTCGTTCCTTTTCTTTGGCTTTTCGCATTGCTTTTTCTTTGCTTTGAATGTCTTGGTTCAAAGCATTGTTCTCTATTTGTTTTTGCTCTTTGTAAAAATCGTAATTACCACCATACGCTTTAATTCCTTGTCTGGTCAATTCAAAAATGCTGTTCAAAAGATTGAGCAATTTTCTGTCGTGGCTCACGATTATTAAAGTGCTTTTTGTAGTCCGAACGAAGTCGTACAAAAGTTGTCGGCTCTTGATGTCTAGGTGATTGCTCGGCTCATCCATCAAAATCAATTCGGGTTGATGAATGGAAATTCCCGCAAGGAAAACTTTTGTTTTTTGACCGCCACTCAACGCTTCCACTTTTTGGGTTAAGTTCAAATTGTTGAGTTGCCAATGGTTTAATGCTTCGTTGCAACGGTCTTCGATTGTCCAATCATCATTGAGCAAACTGAAATTTTCTTCGCTTGTGTTTCCGTTCAGAATTTCATTTAAGGCATTTAACTTATTTTCAATCCTTAATGCCTGAGCAATGCTCAAATGGTTAAACTGTCCGCAAATTTGTGGGATATAATACGGTTCCGCATCAACATTTATTTTACCGCCTGACGGTTCTAATTCTTTAGCAATAATTTTCAACAACGTTGATTTTCCAACTCCGTTGCTACCAATCAAAGCTATTTTGTCGTGGTTGTTTATCGTTAGGTTGATGTCAGTAAACAGCAAATCTTTATTAGGGTGTGTATATGATACACTATGTAAAGTCAACATAATTTCTTTCTTTATAAAAAATGAAACACTCACAGCAAAATATTCTACTGTACTTTTTTATCTATATGTGAAAGAAATTATTTTTTCATCCCTACTGACTGTTTAGTTTTAGATTTTGCAAATATATAAAATTATGTGGCAGCTTCCTAATATTGCAGCTAACGTTTACGTGTAAGATTAGGCGCGGTTTTCGGGCATCGTTCCAGTCCGCATACACACCGAAGTTAAAGCGGGGCAGTGAGCTGAAAATTAGCACATTAACCGCGATTAATTTTACACATTGTTATAGCCCGTTTTTCTTTTATTTCAGCATCCATTTTTCGTGATATTGTGATAAGTCCAACAAGTAATTATTCAGAATCTCACATTTTTCAAGTATTGTTTTAGAAGTTGTGTCATCAGTTAATTCTCGTTCACAAAATATTTTTATAATGTCAAGATTTAAAATAATCGGTCCTTCAATAACTTGCGGTCGGGGTCGATTCCATTGAAGATTTAGTTCAAACCCATCTTCAATTTTTTTTAGGTTGTTCAATAAAATGTCTTGCCAGTTACCATGAATTGAATGACTTGAAATTCCGTAAAAAACACTGTAAAACATTTCTCCTGCAACTAAGTTTGCTCTTTCTTTAATTGATTTCCACTTTGAACTTCTTTTGACTTCTTCCAAGTCAAAGTCAGATTTGTCAAAACTGTTCTGTATTGATTTCTGCATTCGTTCTTCAATTGGTAAAACATCTCCATTTCTGTCTTTTACATTCGTCAAGATTGTTTCCCAAAGTTCCTTTTCTGTAATCAATGAGTTTTTGATATAATTCCTTTTGACTCTATCCTCTCCTTCAATTAGAATAAATTTTGTGTTTATAGCTGTTTCGGCTATACACCTGTTTATTATGTAACAAATTTCAAGTTTGCCTTCACATATATTTTGCAAAAAAGATGTGTTCAGTTTTATTAGTCTTGTCAAATTTCCACCAATAACAGCATCGTCTTTGTTTATCTTTTTTGGCATACCATCAAGGTCGCAATATTTTAATCCAACAACTCTATAAATTAATTCAATTGATTGTTTAAGAAGTTCAACATATGCGTCCATAAAACTGTCTTCGCTGTCAAATTTTTCAATGTCAGCATTGGAGTATTTCGGTAATATGTTTAAGATTTCGTTCATGTCTTTTTAAAATGGGCTATAACGGTGGTGGTATGAAAAGTTGCCGATTGCGGGCGATTTCCTATCAAGGTACACAAAAGTTGAAGCGGGCTACAACCCTTGAATAACCTAC
>DAOOBP010000153.1:0-1648 GCA_035407925.1 Salinivirgaceae bacterium | reverse complement strand
CCTACTATCCCGGCAATTTTTTATACCGCATGTTGTGCGTTCGTGCATTATTTTTTAGTCATTCTGTTTGTCCATTTCAGGTATAGAGTCATTTTTATCAATCTTTGGAATCTTAATAATCCACAAAAGTTGTCGAATTGCAGAAATAAATCCTGCGATAGTAACACCATACAAAAAAAGAGAACCTGTAACAACGGATAGAAATAATAAGAATAATGAAGTCGAAAAATATCTACCTGCTTGGGTTATAAAACCAGTTCTTTGATGTATCCATAATTTTCCATGAATTCCTTTTTGACCAGCTTTGTATCCAATCAAATTACTTAAATGTTGAGTATTAACTATTAAAGTTAAACCCCATACAAATCCAAGGAATAACTCTCTCCGTGTAATTGTTTCATTTGGGATGTCATAAGCAATCAATAATCCAACAGCTACCGCCACAATAAAATGTCTAGGATTAATAATTTGCCTCTTAGACACTCCTTTTTGTAAAATAGGATTTCCTTCAATCGTATTTATAGGGTAACTTTGATAATGTTCAGAATAATGTTTAATCCTTTCTTTTTCTTGTGCAATCGTTAATAACCAATCACTATACATAAATAAAAAGGTTATTAATCCTAATAGCACCGGGTAATTTATAAGCCAATCAATCATATTTTTCTTTTTTTTAGTTAGTCAATATGTAGCGAAGTGTTTTTTTGCATGACGCACAACGGACAGCTATATGCGCCGTGCGGGTTTTCAAGGCACTTTCCTGTCAAGTTACAGAAAAGTTCTTTTGAAAAACTACAGTTTGAAAATGCAGTATCCCCCGCATGGCGTATGATAGCATGTTATGGGCTGGTTTTTAGTTGATTCTCACAAGTTTATCTTTCCAGCTTGAAGGAATATCATTATATCCAAAAACCTTTAAGGATGGTTCATCTATACTAGCTGATGATTTTGATAATGTTTCATTAACAAATTCTGTGTCAAGCTTCCACATTGCACCTGTTGCAGGGTCAACAATCAGAATGCCTATCAAGCCCCCAAAAATAATATTTCCAAAATACCAACCATCCAATTTAAAGTCAATCGGCACAGTTCTTGTGTCATATCCGTCCATTGTAAAAGTAACAGTATAACTTGCTTTCGAGAAGAAACCAGCACCTGCTTCTAATTTAAAATTAGCGGGTGTATTTCCTGAATATACATCTATCCCTTTTTTATCTTTTACAGTAATCTTTGCACCCGATGGTGTACTGTTTATAGATATTGGATAACTGCTCTTACTTACAATTGAAGCACATCCAGATAAGATGATAAAAGACGCAATCAACATCAATGTAATTCCTTGTTTATAAAATTTAAAATTCATTTGTTTATATTTTATTTTTTTGAAAATAAGGCTTTTCAAAATCGCCCCGTTTTTTATTGTGGTTGCTGGTCTCCACTTTATTGAATGAATTTCTTATAAATCATTGTCCATTAAGACGAATCAAAAATCGGTGGTTCTCTTGTCTGTGTCATTGTGCTGAATCGTTTCTTAAACTTGCCCATAACGGTCGGCGGTATGCGCCGTAGGGGAATTCGTGGCTACGTCTGTATCCCCCGTTGCAAAACTTGCCTGCGGGTACTGAACTTGCATGACCACTAAACCCCC
>DAOOBP010000152.1:0-4629 GCA_035407925.1 Salinivirgaceae bacterium | reverse complement strand
ATGAACGCTAACGTTTTGCGGCTTGGCGTAGTGGCGGATTTTTAGCACAAATGTTCAATCGAAGAATTGCACTTGAACCTTGCACAAAACTGTCATACGAAGCACTGCACCCGCCATTACGCCAAACCGCTGTTACCGCCTGTGGTTCTTTCCTCCGATACATTGTCTACCATTTTTATAGTCCACTTACTTGTATAAAAAAACGATATTTTGTCTGTCTGCAGTGAGCAGTCGGGAAAGATTTAATTTTTGCGAAGCGAGGAGATTCTTTTTGTATTACGGTGCGATGGCTTTTGGCATATCTTTTTGTTGTAGCGATGGCTTTAGCTCTTTGCCGACCGCAGGAACGAGGACAGCAATGTGCTAAAAGTGTGTCGGAACAAAAAGTATGACAAAATAGAGGAAGCACTTTCCTAATTAATCTGTATCCAAAATGCCCCCCCATGTTTTTCTACATTCTTTGTATTAGGATGTTCCCATATTGGTGAAATTATGTTTGAAAGTTCTTTATCTTCGCTAATAAATATCCCTGGAAAAATTGGTTTATATTTTTCAGGATTAGCTAAAACAAAAGCCGCTAATACATATTGTTCAGAGTAAAATCTATCACACATAAATTGAGGATAATCGTATGGCAAATAAATGTCATGAATGTGAACGATTACTCCCTTTTTTAGATAGGGTAATAGTTCTAAAAAGCACACCGTAGCATCTGAATTTGGTAAACAACGATGAGAATTATCAATAAACAAAATGTCATTTTCTTTTAATTCATTAATTATAAATTGATAATCTTTAATATTTTCAAGAGGTTGTCTAATAACTTCATCTGCTAAATGGTCTATAGTTGCCCTTGGGAATGGATCAATTGAAATAATTTTAGTATTTAATTTATTCTCTAATATAGACTTTCTTGCAACTTTAGTAGAATTTCCTGAGCCGATTTCAATATATTTTTGCGGTTTAAAATGATTGAGTATAGTATATAATGAAATTATGTCTAATCCGGGCAAAAAACCATTATTCCATGATGGTTGATTTTCATCTTTTTCAACTTCTACTGAACGAATAGATTGGAATGTATTTTTATGGATTAATATTTCTTTAAGAAATTGCTCATAAACATTTCTGTTTTTATTTATTAACTCATAAAGAAGGGTATGGGGCTTAAGCCCATACCCATATCTTGGTTTCATATCAATTTTATATTCTAATATCAACTTTTGATACTTAGGTATCAAAAGTTTCATAAATGATTTAAACGAATTTTCCATAATTAATTTTTTAAATAAATAATCTTTTTAGATGCTGCAAATTTACCATTTATTACTTTAATAAAGTACATGCCTTCTGATAAATCTTCCATATTAATCTCTATATTTTGAGACGCAGAATTAATATCTAGAAAAATAGTTTTAACCGTTTCCCCTTTAATGTTCATAACGTTGATTATTGAACCTGAAATTAAATCAGAATTAAACGATACAAATACTTTTCCGCTCGATGGATTTGGAAAAATTGTTAATTCTGTTTGTCCAACATCGGCAATTGTTGCAGATTCAACCGTATTTACAGAGTTAGAAAAATAATTAGCTTTTCTGAGAGTCGAACAGTCGGTTTCTTTATTAAATGAATACATATTCACTAGATAGCTCGTACCTGTTTTACGGAATGCTATAAGTTGGTCGGGAGAGTATTTATACGTTTTAGAGAAAAAATATTTATTTGCAGTTGGTAGCACAGGCCAATCCGAAAAAATCCCCGAACTACCAGTACTCCAATCCCAAACAAAATTTCCAGATTCAAAATCGAATTTTGTAGCCCAAGTATAAAATCCTAATAATTCATCTTTGCTATCGTTGTCAAAGTTTCCAACTATCAAATTATTTCTGTATGGTCGCATACCTACTATATCATTACCGTAATCGCTCCATGTCCACTGCCAATTACCGCTTTCAAAACCGAATAATGTCATGTAACCATTCGGCAAATCATTTCCTAAAATTTCGTCTCTTCCGTCTCCATCAAAATCTCCCACAATAAATTGGTCTCTATAAGGTCGCATATAGCTCATAGGATAAACGAGATTGTTTGTATATCCATTGTCGGACTGTTGCCAAGCCCATTGATTGGCAGTTGTGAATTTAAACCATGTTGTCCATCCATTTGGTAGGTCTGACCCTAACAAATCATCTCGCCCATCTCCATCAAAATCTCCTGCAACAATGTAATCAGCATATGGTTGTATGTAACTCATGGGATATGTGGGATTATTCACATATCCATAATTTGATTGCCACCAGTGCCATTGTCCATCTGTTCCAAATGTAAATGTAGTAAGCCAATTACCATTAATATCAATGCCCAATAAATCATCTCTACCATCACCATTAAAGTCTCCGACAATTAAATTATTTCTATAAGGATATATACCATCACCTGCAGAAGAATTTCCATAATTACTCCATCCCCAATCCCAATCAGCGGTTGTATTATTATAGTAGAGCATCGTCATCCAATCTCCACTGCCACCTGTATAACTTGCACATAACATTTCATCTTTACCATCTCCATCAAAATCGCCTTTGTAAAATTTATCGTAATCATGAACATTCCATCCGTCAATCGTGTTATTTCCATCATTAGTCCATTTTTTAGTCCATCTATTATTGTTAATAGGTTTAATCGTATAGTTAGCCCCTGATGTAGGATTGGTAACTTTCACAACAGAGTATCCCGGAAGTGAAACCCATAAAGTATTAACATTGTATCCGGGCGTATTTGAACGTAATGTAAAATAACCATTGGCATCTGAATATGTTATGTAATAAGGGTATGAAGTTCCAATCTGTTTCCATCCGATAATAACAGCATTTTCAATAGGTAGACCATTGTTATCTAATACTCTACCTGTTTTCTCTATAGTTGTGTGGTTGTAAATATTATAATAGTTGGATGGTTTCGTGCAATTACTTGTGTTTGCAGTCATTGTCCAAAATGATGCAAAAACATTGGCAGCCTGTTTGTTTGTTTCATTTGCAAATCCGCTACTACCGTAATTATTTATTAAACCTAAATAATCTTCCCACGGACTTTGCCAGTTAATTTCCTGATATTGCCACCAAGAATATCCCTGACAAGTACAATCAAGTGATTTTTGCATCGTATAGGTTGCAAAATTTGCTTGATCAGATTCAGAACCAACCATTGCATCTGGGTCACTAATACTAACATTTGTTCCACTATAAGCGATTTCACCTATAATCCACGGCATTTTTATTGTTTTTGCAGCCCAGTAGATATAAGAACTTATCCTGTCCTTTGAATTTTGAAGATGCTCTGTCCATGCATAAAAATGAAATGAAACAAAATCAATTGGCATTACAAGCGGATCCCATGTTATTGAGGTTTCTGGATGAGTAAGTCCAATTGTTATTAAATGATTTTGATCGTACTTTTTAATAGCGTGGCACCATTCTGAAACCCAATTTGAAATTTTATACTTATCATTCATATTATTATGACTGTATGAATAAAAAGGTTCGTTATACAAATCATAACCTAAAATAGCGCTATTATTTTTAAAATGGTTTGAAATTGTTTCAAGATACGATTTAAAACTTTCATGTACTTCCCACGCTTTACTTGGGCCAACAACCAAAATTACTTTTAGGTTATGTGCATTTACAGAATCTAATAATTGGTCAACTATTGAAAAGTATGATGTATATGAACCAGTTGGAATTTCAAGTGTACCATTGTTGTTATCTGGGGCAATAAATACGCGTATAGTGTTAAATCCGAGACTTTTTATTTTCGCCATATCCTTTCCGATTTTAGTTTTACAAACTCCTTTATCATCTGTTGAGCTATAAAAAAATCTACCAGGTCCTCCCGTATTTGGATACCCCCAATTGTCGCTATAGTTCCAGTTAGGAGATAAGTAATAAGTATTGGTATTATAGTCTTTTGTAAATTGAATCAAGTAATTACAAACTAAAGGATAAAATGAGCTACCATTTAGCTCAAAATTATTACAGTTCACTTTTACAAATGAACTCTGAGCCATAATGTTTGTAGCAAAAATTATGGCGATAAATGCTGTTATTATTTTTGTTTTCATTGTATTTTAAATTTTTTAAATAGTGTGAATTTTTAAGTTGATTTTATATTTCAGAAAATAAAAGAGAATTAAAAAACACTCAATTATTTTATCAAGTATCATTGAACCAAACAACATTTTGACTTGACATCATACACAAAATAGTCCACGAAGCACTATTAGGGATGGCAAATTTTTTGGCACGTGTTTTTGTTTTGCGGGAAGGGTTTAGCTCTTTTGCAAGTTTGGCGTAGCCCGTGCAGTTTTTGTTTGTAATTTTCTCTACAAACAAAAATGCACGACTTGCAAATGTGCTAAACGAAGCGAGGGACAAAAAACCTGACAAAAAATTTAGGGCAGGATTTGTTCTTTTGTTTTTTCTTTTTGCGGGTGGGGCAAAAATTAAATCTTTTTCGGGTCGGCTTGCGTGTCGCCCGTTTTTCTGTCTGTTTGTTAATTGTTTCATACCGTTTCGTTTTATGCCGATAGTGTCAACCTGCATGGTCGTCCTACCATTGGCGGTAACG
>DAOOBP010000151.1:0-4661 GCA_035407925.1 Salinivirgaceae bacterium | reverse complement strand
GGCGCTCTTCGTCATATACTCTGTAGGCGTTCATGTAATCCAGAAAATAATAAGTCACAATATTACTGTTAAAAATCAACATCAACGTCTTTTTCTTCGATGAAAGGTATGTTTCCACTAATCGAAAAAGAATATCTGTCCTGTGCAAAACACTCTGTAATGCCATCAAAAACAGCGATACGCCTACCTGCTCTACTTGACGCTTGTCCAAATCTCTCAGGGAACACTTGGTCAATAATACTTTCAAATATAGCGATTGCATCTTCTCTTTGAAAGTCTAGAGGCAATGTTGTGGCATATGATGTTGATACAGTTTTTACATCATCATCTTTGGTTTTTTGGCTAAATCTTGATGTGATTTTTATGTTAACAATCATAACGACCGTCCTTTCTTAATGTCAAGTTGATTCAACTGCTTTAGTGTGAGTCTTCTCTGTTCGTCAATTGTTTCGTTTGGTAAATCTAAGTTATTTAGTATTTTATCCACTTGTCTACGTGCTTCAGCTTTTATCAACAATGGTGCTCTATACTCAAAGTCTTTTTTTGATTTTTCAAATATTTCATAATTGTTTTTTATTATTTCGTTGTTTTGAGCTAGATCTGATGCTAATCTACGAAGTGATTCTTCTTTGTCATTTAATTCTTTTGTTTTAGTTTTTACTTCTTCTTGGAAAAGTTGAGATTGGTGTTCAGTTTCTTTTAATTTTGTAGATGCTTCAGATAACATATCATCTTTATTGTTTATTATTGACTTTGCTATTTCAACTTGTTTTTTGCCAAAAATATTTGGAGAATTTAAAGCTTTCAGGAATTCTCCAGCTTTAATTTTTAGATCAGATACTTCTGCGATAAGTTCTTCTTTTATTTTTGGGGTAAGTTCTTCTTTAAGGTTATCTTTGATTTCTTTGTACTCTCTAGGAGTGAATGTTTGATAACGTCCTTTTTCTTCTTGGGCAACAGTTATCCCACAAGCTGTACAGATATTCCTAAAAACCTCACGTTCACTTAATCTTTGCTCGTTTATAGCGTTTCTCCCCGTTCCATAGCCCATCTGCTCTAAAGCTTTAGCAATGCCTTGTTGTCTCTCCATGCCTTTTTTATATCCATCTGCAAATGGAATTACGTCAAGGTGAAGATGGGGAGTATGCTCATCACAATGAATCACAGCATTAAACACATAAAAATTGGGGTTTCTCTCTTGATAGCTTTTTATTTGTAGTTCTTCAGAACCATACATGTATATCTTAATAGCCTTTTCTGCTAACTTAGCCCCCTCTGGATTATTAATATACCCCATGGTGTCCTTATCCCCAATACCTATGACCCATTCGTAAAAGCTGTTTTGTTTGTCGTTGTTTGTTGATATTTCGTCTAGTTTAGCATCACCAAACAGCTTATGGAAATAGTTGTTTATTTTTCTATCGTTGCGTTTTTGTTTGTCGTTGTAATTTTTTTGTGCCTCCCCAAATATTTTTTCATAAGCATCAATAATGCTTTCTTGTTTGATTATGATGTTATCTTCTATCCTTTCTTTGTCAATATTAGGGGAAAGGAAGTCTCTATTGTTGTGCCCTATTTTTCCTTTTCCCCTAGCATATGATATCCTTGGCAACCCCATAAATTACGTCTCCTTTCAGCTTGATTTTATTGATACCGCCCCTGTTCTGCTACTCTTGTCAAGAGTAGCCCTTTAGTACCTTTGACAAGTATATACATGCGTATATCCTTATCAAAGATACAAGGGGTCTGCCGACGGCTTTGGATTTATTTTTTTTCCAGTAAGCCCTTTTGTTTAACCTTGAAAGTTTGCTATGCCAAATTTTTGGAATAGCAAATCGCTGATTTTTTTGCACGCTGCTAAAGCTTTATTTTTATCTTCCTCTGATGTAGCAAGCTGATAATCTTGTTTAGCTAATCTAAAATCTTCCTTCAATTTGTTTAATATATCTTTGTCTAATTTATCCACAATAAACATCCTCTCTTAGTTGTATTATTCGCTTTCTTAATAAGACAGTGCTTGCTATATTTGAAGAGGTGTGTGCTCTAGTAGCTGTTCATTCCAGTCTTTACAGCCTTTTGCATGAACGAATTTTAACTGGTGTTCCAATGCGAATTGTCTGCCATTTTCATCATTATCAACGCACAGAATATGTTCAGCATTTTTATATTTATCCATGTAGTTCTGCAAGACTACAGTTTTAAGTCCACTCATGGACACAAGAAGAACATCACTTTTTTGGGGATAGAGCTGATGAAAGCTAAGTAAATCTATTGCACTTTCAAAATACGCAACTTGTTTCACTTGACCCAAGCATAAAGTAAAACCAAACCCTTTTTGTTCTGAGGATAAACCTTTGAACCTTGTATCTCCTGTTCCATGCAGTTCTGCACCTACTTTGTTATTGTTGAAGTCATAAATATAAAAAACACAATTACCGTTTTTATCTTGCCTTAAAAAGCCTTGTTGTATTAGTTTTGTTATTAATTTGTACTCTAATCCTCTTTTTTTGCACAAATATGCAATCACTCTTTTTTGGTTAGTCGAAACATCAAGTTCAATGTGCTTTGTTTCTTCTATTTCGACATTGGGCAATTCGCCAGTAAGTTCTCTTACAGCCTGCACGAACGTCATGCCGAGAAACTTCACACAAAAGTCAATAGCAAGACCGCCCTGCTCTGAAGAGTGCCTGTACCACTTGTGAGGCTCATTAGCAGAAATATAAACGCTATCATGTGATATCAATACAAATTCTTTTCCTTCTCGTTTTAGGGCTATTCCTTTGCTCTGGCAATAGGCTATAAGATTTGCGTTTTTAGCACTACAAACAACATCATCATCAAAGTGTTTCACACGATACACCTTCTTTTTGGCATACAGCTTTAAATTCTTCATCAAGTTTTGTTTGATTTTCAGTCATAGACTGTTCTTCACGTTTAACAATTTCAGCAACAACAGTTTTGTTGCCAAAATCAAAAGTAGCCTTAATATTTCGTATATCTTTCCATTCACCTTTGCCAACAAAATCAGGATTAACTTGATATGTTCCAGGGGCAATCCTCTTAAATATTCCCGACTTCGTAAAATCCGTTAAAGCTTTGTTTATGCTGTCAATACCTAATCCAAGAGTTTTAGCAACTGTTTCTTTCAGAAACTTGTTGATTATTATAATCTGTCCACCAGTAGTATCATCAGAGTTTGCATAGGACATATGTTTCAATAATGCAATCAACACTGGATTCAATCCTTTTCGTAGACCTTTCACTGTAAGTAGGCAATCTAAATATAATTTAACATAATCAGGTTCATCAGTTGTTCTGCATACAACTTTACTGTTCATCACTTCTCCAGTTTCACTGCTATAGTGATGTTCTTGATAAACAACTTGTTCTTTTCTGTGTTTCAAAAAAATACCTCCTTTCAATTTTAATTGTAATGTAGAATGCAATATCATTGTAACACAAATTACAACGTTTGTCAAGATTTTTTTAGGTATGGTTGTAAAAATTATTACAATGGCATGGTAAGATTCTTACAATGGCATGGTAAGATTCTTACAATGGCATGGTAAGATTCTTACAACGCCAAATCCCGAAAACCCACCAAAATGCGTCCTTTAAGAAAAAACCCTCTTCTATTCTATTTTCATAACAATTTTTTTTAATCAAAAATAGACCATAATTACTTTTATTTTTAGAATGAAATGAATGACGTTGTCAAGTAACATTACATAAAAAAAAGTAATACTATTATCTCTCACAGGTAATCACATTACCCGAGAGAGGTAACAGTATTTTTCTAGTCACAGATTAGAACTCACTCTAGTAATCCTAGAATATAACTCTAGCAATCCTAGAATGTAACCCTAGTAATCCTAGAATGCTAATCTCGGCAAAAGTCCTATTTCCGTCATTTGAATAAATTCTCTCTTCTATTATATTAAGTACATTTAACCTCAATATTATATTATCAGCATGTTTTTGTATCATTTTTTTTGACACAAGCGTGTCAGAAATTTGACACAAGTTAAATCTATTGTGATAACCCTACAAAGGCTAATTGGAAAATAAAATTCAAGCTCGACTTTTCTAAGCAGAACATACTGAAAATTTTAAATAAAAAGGGCTTGTTGGAAAAAAAACAAATAGGTACTGGCATAGTTTTACATTCTATACCAATACCTACTCTTAATTTGTTTGTATTACAGCGTATTACAACGTATTACATTATGTATTTGGGAGTTTTACTTGACCTTTTATTTGAAAATCTTCTATCACCAAAACTTTGGCGAGTTCTACAGGGTTTGTTGCCTTTAGAAATTTGTTGCTACCTTCGATTCTATCAACTTCAATCAAACCTTTTGATATAAGCGTTTTAACTGTTGCATTTATGTTTTGTTTATGCTTAATTTCAAGAATATCAGCTATTTGTGACTGCGTGAATGTGTTTGTATGCAAGAGCATTAACACTTTGAAATGCGAAGTGTCGAGTTTTGTTTTTGCTAAATAGTCACAATATTTTTGGGTAAATGTTATTTTCTTATCTTTCATGTTGTTACTCCTTTAATTATGTATTATTATATAACGTTGTGTTGTTACTCCTTTAATAAATATATTCAGAAGCAGATAGACGAACTTGAAGAACATCTGAGAGAAACAAAAGG
>DAOOBP010000150.1:0-4715 GCA_035407925.1 Salinivirgaceae bacterium | reverse complement strand
ACAATAAAATTTTTCGATATAACACACCCCGATGGAATGCGAATATATATCCGCTCTTTAAGTTTTATCTTAATAAAAGCGGTAAAAAACATCTATCCTGAGAGGAAACTTCGTATCGAACACTCCATCTCAAATGGGTATTACTGTGAATTTGAAGGAGATAAAAAAAAGCTTTCAACATCAGAAATAGCAGAAATAAAAACTGAAATGTATAAAATTATTGATGCTGATATTCCCTTTATTCGAAAGGAGATACTGACCGAAGAAGCTGTTGAGCTGTTTGAAAAAAATGGAAGCATCAATAAGGCAAAACTTCTTAAAGGTAGAAAACACATGTACTCTAGCGTTTACTGGTTAGAAGATCATGCCGACTATTTCTATGGATTTTTAGCCCCATCGACCAAGTATGTTAAAACTTTTGATTTGTACAAATACTACGATGGCATGTTGCTACGATTTCCAACAACGTCAAATCCCGAAGAAGTAGCGCCTATGATTTTACAAGATAAGATGTTTGAAATCTTTCAAGAACACAAAGAGTGGAACGAAATTATTGGTGTTAGTACTGTAGGATTATTAAACGAAGCTGCTAAAAACGGGAAACTAACCGACCTCATTAAAGTATCGGAAGCGCTACAAGAGAAGAAGTTAGCAAAAATTGCCGACTTAATCTCGGAACGCAATCCAATGCCACGCATTATACTAATTAGCGGACCATCATCATCGGGCAAAACAACTACTGCTAAACGCTTAGAGGTTCAGCTAAAAGTACTGGGAATTTTTCCACAAGTAATATCTTTAGACAACTATTTCGTTAACAGACAAGACACACCATTAGACGAAAACGGAGATTATGACTTTGAAAACATCGAAGCAATTGATTTAGAACTTTTTAACAAACAGCTTTTACAACTACTAAATGGAGAAAAAGTAGAAATCCCCCGATTTTCGTTCGAAACAGGACAAAGAAGTTTCTGTGGAGATTTTTTACAAATGTCAAAAAACTCGGTTTTACTTATTGAAGGAATTCACGGTTTAAATCCAAGATTAACAAAGCAGATATCTGATAAAGAGAAGTTTAAAATTTATGTCTCTGCTCTTACTTCACTCTGCATGGACGAACATAACCGCATTCCAACAACTGACAACAGACTGATACGAAGAATAGTACGTGACTATAGATATCGAGGCTATTCTGCAGAAGAAACTATAAGGCGTTGGCCCAGCGTTAGACGAGGGGAAGAAAAATATATCTTTCCATATCAAGAAGAGGCAGATGTTATGTCTAACTCTGCATTGCTATTTGAATTAGGAGTGTTTAAGCAGTACGCCGAACCAATTCTGCGTGAAGTATCTCCTCAAAGCGAAGAGTATTCTGAAGCTACCCGTTTACTGAAATTTTTCTCATATCTTGAACCGATACCAATAAAAGAGGTACCACCGACAAGTATCCTAAGAGAGTTTTTATTTGGAAGCAGTTTTATATATCATTGATAGAATAGTAAAATCTATAAATTGCAAATTTTAACTTACTTATGCAACTAATATAGTGACATTGACCATTATTTTTGAGCCATTATTAAAAAAAAACATATATTGCGCTCAAAATCTTTGTTATGTGATTTTTTTTTTAATATCTTTATCCTTTGAAATTGGCATCAGCATTAACAATGCGTAAACGTTTAACAAATTGATTATGTTTAAGTCGCTAATAGTGTTAATAAATACAGGAATATTGTTGTTTTTGACTCATATTTTCGGCGGAGTTGATATAAAACACAGTTTTCCAAGTAAAGTAAATTCAGGAACTCAATTTACAGTTGAAATATCAATCGACAAGGGCGATCTTGATCGTTATGCTCGACTAACTTTAGATGTTCCAAATGGCTTTAAAGTAACCTCACGAGAAACAAGTGGCGGTCAATTTTCATTTGACGACCAAAAAGCTATAATACACTGGTACAACCTACCGTATGACGAAGTTTTGAAAGTAATACTTGTTTTTGATGTCGCGCCGCCAATATCCGGCGACTTGATGATTTCAGGTTCGTTCCGTTATATCGACAATAATCAAATTCAAGAAAAAACAATAGCGCCACATAAAATCCAAGTAACTCAAGTTGAAGGAGTTACAGATCTTTTGGCTTCAAAACGATACAAATACAAAGAGATTACCCTAAAACCCATTGATTGCATTCGACAAAAACCCTACATGAACGAAGATAATGAGATTATTGTAAACCTGTTAGTTAGTAAAAGTTCATTATCGAGCTTTGGAAAAATTGAAGAACAACTTCCAAGAGGATACCGTGCAGTAGCGCTGAAAACTAAAGGTTCTATCTTCCAAGTTAGTGGCAGAATTTTAAAGTTTTTATGGATGGAACTGCCTAAAGAAGAGAGCGATAAAATGTTTATTGTATCATATAAATTAATTCAGACAGAGGATTATCCAAATCAAGCTTTTATTATCAATGGAACATTCTCATACTCACAAGATGATAGAACTCAAACTATTAATATAGCCGAAAGAAATATAGATTTAAACGTGTTTGAAGCTGAGCTCTTAGAAATGCACGAACTCTCTAAAGAAGAGCAATTTGCCGAGTTAGAACAGGAGAGCCAACAGAAAAAAGTTGACGTATTAGCAGACAATGATAACTTTACAGGGATTTCTGGCTTGGCAACAACCGACAAACTGAAAGAGATGGAAAAAGACTCGAAAACATTTGAAGAGACTTTAACACCAGAAGAGAGAGCCAAATATGCCGAACTGGCAGAAAAAGTCAAGGAAACTGGAAGCTATCTATCAATAGATGACTCAAAAGATATTGTCGGAGAGATGAAAAGACCCGAAATAACATCAACTCCCGGAGCAGAACAAGGCATTACATATAAAGTACAAATAGCTGCTGGACACAAGCTTGTTAAAAAAGACTATTTTAAAAAATTTAATATACAAGAGACCGTACATGTTGAATTGCATGAAGGATGGCACAAATACACAATAGGAAACTTTAAAATATATAAAGATGCACGAGACTATAGAGTAAAAATCTGGAACACTACTCCTATCTCCGATGCATTTGTTTGTGCTTATTCAAGCGGTAACCGCATAACAGTTCAAGAAGCGCTTATGATAGCTAATCAAAAATGGTTCAAATAGTTAAGAATTGATACAGATGCGTACAAATTTCCTCATTATACTTTTATTTTTCATATTTACAAGTACTCAACAGTCGTTTGCACAACAAATAGACGAAGACTATGAAGCAGTACTTTTATCGGAAGATGATGATGCCTCAACAGACCTTTTTAGCTCTGCCTTTAAACCTATTTTTGGTTTAGGACAAGGAATTCTCACATTTTATGGTGATATCAGAAACAATTACGAATCGCCCTTGAATGGAAAATGGGGTACAAGTGTTAGTATTTCAAGATCTCTTGGACGATACTTTGACGTTGACCTGTATGCGTTGTTTGGAAAAACATCAGGAGAAAGACGCTCACTTGAAGATATATCATTAAATAAAAATTTTGAAACAGAGATATTTATTGGTGGCGTCTCGGGAACATACAACTTTAATCACATATTCAAAAGAAAAAGACCTATTCATCCATTTATCTCTTTAGGAATAGAGACAATGCAATTCAAACCACGCGGGGATATGGAAGATAAAAATGGAAATCCATATTTTTACACCTCAGATGGAACAATCCGAAATTTAAACAACAATATAATAACCCGAGACTACACATATGAAACCAATCTAAGAGAAGTTAACCCAACGAATAAAGATTACTCATTAATGACCTTTACAATTCCTGTCGATTTAGGATTAAATATAACAATCACCGACAGGCTAACTTTACGTGTTGCAAACTCTTTAAAGATTGCGTTCAGCGACTACATTGACGACACCGAAGGAACTGACGGATTGATAAAAAATGATATATTAAATTATTCATACGTTTCATTAAGATTAGATTTATTTAGTCCCGCAAGTGAAATTGCTGCTGTTGAACAGTTTAAAAACCTTAAATTTATTGTTACAGACGGCGAGGATGAAGATGGAGACGGCGTAGATGACTTTAATGATGAGTGTCCTGGAACAAAAGCCGGCGTTGTAGTTGACTATCGCGGTTGCCCAATTGACAGTGACGACGATGGTGTGCCCGACTATATGGACGAACAACCCAATACTCCCGCCGACGCTATTGGCGTAGGTCCAACAGGTGTTAGATTTACAACACACCATTTGATAGCCATACTTTTCGACCCAAAAGCAGTTGATAGAAAGGAGCTTACAACTTACTATCACGAATCTATGCATCAAAAAACAAGAAAGAAATACGACAAAATGCCAGAAAAATTCAAACAAGTTGATACTAACAACGATGGTTGGATATCTCCGGCAGAAATGCGTCAAGCCATTGACAAAGTCTTCGACTTTAAATCAAACTTAACGGTTGAAGACGTTAACGAACTACTTGAATACTTCTGGGTACAGTAAAAAGTTAAAAGGTAAAAGTGGGCGGCGTCTCATAAGCGCCCAACTGCTATACTTCGACAAGCTCAGCACCTTGCATTTGGACACTTCTGAGCCACCTTACCAATTTTTTGTAAATGAGACCTTAGTACATGACAAAAAAACAATTAATGATGCGTTGAACGTGATGGTGTGTGTGATTTGGGTGTATAGACACAATGCATGTGT
>DAOOBP010000149.1:0-4776 GCA_035407925.1 Salinivirgaceae bacterium | reverse complement strand
TTTTGCAGTTATTTTGATGCAAAGATATAAAATTATATTTGAAAACATATAAAAACAAGGAAATAAATAATTTTATATGCAAATACATATACCAAAAGCGGTGATTATTAAGCCGCCTTTCCGAAAATAATTCTGCGAACAAACACTAAAAAACGATTGGGAATAGTTTGTAAAATTTGTTCTGAAGAAACCAAATTAACTTTTTGGTTGGTCTTTTTGCTGTTCTTCATTTATGCACAATGCGGATTCTAACTGCAATGTGCTTTATGAATGACCAATGATATCAAAGAAACGGTTGAAAAACTCTTTAATTTTAGCAAGAACCGTTTCACGTTTTTTGGTTCTTTCACCTGTGGACGTAAAACGTGAAACGGGTGGCAAGACCTTTGCTAATGCTGTGCCTGTTTCTTGTACATAACCATCTCTAAACGCATTGTCAATGAATTTTATGGCTTCTGCTTTGTTCAGTTTTTCTTCTTCAATGATTTTGTCAAACTCTTCGTCTTTTTTCTTTCTGATGTAAGTGTGCCAATCTTCATCGACATCGGATGTAGGTGTCAGCGAATCAATAAAGTTTTCAATAAGGTCTTTCTTACTGCGAAGTTCAACACTTGAATCTATTGCTTTGCTGATAGACACTATGATTTCCACATCGGTAGAGTTTCCTTCGTGATATTGGCGAATAAGCTGTAAAATATAATCGATATTGATTTCTACTTGCTTAATCAATTCCATTTCAAAAACTATATCATCATTGATATTTTCGCTGTCGCCTCTGTTTGTTTTTCTAAACTCCTGATAAAGATTTATGTACATGCTGTGATAGTCTTGTACATCTCTTTCCGATAGAATTTCTTTGCCTACAAATTCATCAAAGGTTGTGAGTATGTTTTGATATTTTAGAATGGAACCGTAGAGCTTTATGAACTCTTTTTGTGCCTGCTCGCCTATAATCATTTGTCCTATCGGGAACTTTTCCAACAGTTCTTCAACTAAATCTTTGTAGCCGGGTGTTTCTTTCTTTGTGCCTTTGTCAAAGTCGGTTTCTATATATCCGTAGTAATAATCATCGAATGGTTTTAAGAGTACGACACCGCCTGCTTCTTTGTCTCCGAAAAGGGCAATACTTTCATTGGTGGCTTCTTCCAAATTTCGGAAACAGACAATGTTACCGAAAGTTTTCACGGAATTTAGAATTCTATTGGTACGAGAATAAGCCTGCAACAAACCGTGTAACCGTAAATTTTTATCCACCCAAAGCGTGTTGAGCGTGGTAGCGTCAAATCCTGTCAGGAACATATTTACTACAATAAGCAAGTCCAACTCACGGTCTTTCACTTTTTCGGAAACATCTACATAATACCCTTGGAATCCTTTGCTTGACGTGTCAAAATTGCTACTAAACATTTTGTTGTAATCATCAATGGCACTCTCCAAAAAGTCTCTTGAACTTTTATCAAGTTTATCGGTATTTTCAGGGTTTTCATCGTCTAAAATTCCATCAATCTCTTCATTTGCCGCATAGCTAAAAATGGTTGCTACTTTCAGTCTTTTGTCACTTGGCAGTGCTGCCATTTGTTTTTGAAACTCTAAGTAGTATTTTTTGGCTACTTCAATAGACGATACAGCAAATATTGAATTAAATCCTGCCAATCGTCTCTCTTTCAATCTGTATGTGCTGTTTCTTTTTGTTTTTTGGTCGAAGCGTTCGAGAATGTAGGTTACTATTTTAGCTATTCTTTCGGGTGATGCCAATGCTTTTTCACGGTCTATATTATAGACTTTTTCATCTTGGATGTTTTCATCTTCTCGCATTGTGCTGATGTAATCAATGCGGAAAGGTAAAACGTTTTTGTCGTTGATAGCATCGACAATGGTGTATGTGTGAAGTTTATCGCCAAATACTTGCTCGGTAGTGCTTAAAAAATTACTGCTACTGCTTGCATTTACGGCAAAAATAGGCGTTCCCGTAAATCCGAATAAAAAGTATTTTTTGAAAGATTTGCGAATAGCTTTGTGCATTTCGCCAAACTGTGAACGGTGGCACTCGTCAAAAATAATCACTACGGGCTTGCTATAAATCTCATGTTTTTTGTATTTATCCACAAGAATGGATAGCTTCTGAATGGTAGTAATAATGATTTTTGACTTGGGGTCTTCCAACTGTTTTTTCAGAATTTTGGTGCTTGTATTGCTATTTGCCGACCCTTTTTCAAATTTATCATACTCACGCATTGTTTGGTGGTCAAGGTCTTTTCTATCAACCACAAATAGCACTTTATCAATGAAGGACAGTTTACTGGCTATCTGTGCCGTTTTAAATGAAGTAAGTGTTTTACCGCTTCCGGTAGTGTGCCAAATATACCCGCCCGCTTTTATTGAACCATAAGTTTTATAGTTGTTTGCCACGTTTATTCTTCCCAAAATTCTTTCGGTGGCTACAATTTGATAGGGACGCATAACCAACAACATTTTGTCTTGTGTAAATACGCAGTATTTAGTCAAAATGTTCAGAATGGACTGCTTGGAAAAAAAGGTGCGGGAAAAATCGACCAAATCGACAATAGGCTTGTTATTACCGTCTGCCCACCACGATGTAAATTCGTAACTGTTACTACTCCTTTTCCCTTTTTTGGGTTTGCTTGAATTTACTTCTTTGATGTGGGTAGTGCGTGTTGTGTTGCTGTAATACTTGGTATATGTACCGTTTGAAATTACAAACAACTGTACATATTCAAATAGTCCGCTACTTGCCCAAAAGCTATCGCGACTGTATCGGTTAATTTGATTAAAAGCTTCTTTCAGATCCACGCCACGGCGTTTGAGTTCGATATGCACAAGTGGCAAACCGTTTACAAGTAGTGTTACATCGTAGCGATTGGCACGTTGTCCCTTTTCCCCTTTGGGTGTTTCATACTGATTAATGACTTGCAAGTGGTTGTTGTGGATGTCTTCTTTGTCAATCAGGTGTATGTTTTTGGTTGTGCCGTCTTTTTTGACAAAGGATTGGATGTGACTTTCTTGAATGATATGTGTTTTGTCTTCAATGTCGTAGTTTTTGTTGGCTATTTTTTGGGTAAAAAAGTCGTTCCATTCTTCATCGGTAAACGTGTAGTTGTTCAGTTTTTCTAATTGGATACGCAGGTTTTCAATCAACTCTTTTTCTGATGTGATTGGCAGGTATTCATACGCCTGCAAACGAAGTTGCTCTATAAATGCTTTTTCGAGTTCGGCTTCTGTTTGATAGGCTGTTGCTTTGCGCAGAATGGGTTGATATTCGGCAACTACGGTGCTTTCGGGGTTTTCTGCTACGATGTTGTACATAATATTACGAATTTTACGAATTTAAGGCAAATTACACGAATTAAAGATTTTTTGGTGTTTGTTTTATGCACAATGCGATGTAGAACCGCAATGTACCGTGTGAAATTTTTGCTTTGTATGTTTCAGCGGGTTGGGAAACCCGCTGTCCCGAATGTTAATAATTTCTCTCTGTAATATTCGTATTGTTTTCTGCGTGCTTCTATTTCTTCGGGCAGTGATTTGTTTACCATTTCTTCAAATTTATCTAATATGGAAACAATACGTTCTTGCTCTGTGAGCGGGGGAATGGGGATTGATACTTTTTCCATTCGTTTTTTAGAAATATTATATCGAGTAACTCCACTTGCAGTTTTAATGATTTGTTTTCTTACAGCATAAGATCTAAATATAAATTTGGAAAAATCAGGTAGTATTTTAGTACTATATTCATCGTTCAATCGAAGTCCAAAACAGAAGCTATTCAAATAAACATCTTCATTTTTTTCAGTAGTCAAAACTGAGGACATTCCACATTCATCAACTGTTTCTGATGAACCTGTAAAAAGGATATCGCCTTTAATTATTTTATTTTGAATTTCATTTTCTTTAACCAAAACAAAAGTATCAACATTTGTATTTACTTTAATATTTGAAAAGATATTCATATAGGCTATATATTTTGCATTTCTTTCGGCACTTTCAAAATCATCTTTATTCTTACCCGATAAACCACCATAAAATTTCCCTATCTCTCCCAACGTCTTCCACTCAACATAACCGCCTGATTTATAGGGTTTTACCCCCCCCCTCGACGATGTTTTCTAACTCACTAAAAGTGAGTAGTTTCTCTCTGTAATATTCATACTGCTTGCGCCGAGCTTCGAGTTCTGCTTGCAGTTCGGCTTCCAATGCAGTGAATTTGTCAAGGATATTGACTATTTCTTGCTGAATGGGAAGTGGGGGAATGGGGATTTTTAGTTTTGAAAACTTATTAGGATTTAAATGATTTATGGTTGTTCCAAAAACTGTTTGCATTTTCATTCTTTCAAACCAAAAACTATTCAACAAATAAACTAAGAAACCTGGATTTTGACTATGAGTTAACATTAAAGCATCACTACCTAAATACACTTTATCTTTTATCATAAAAGCAGAAACTTTTCCAATTTGAGCTTCTTTTGTGGTACTAGATATTGGAAGTAACAAACTGCCATATTCAATAATTGGACTATTCTCAACCTTTTCTTCCGAAGTGAATGATATAATTTCGTTTATATAATTGCCATAATGCGTGTATAATTCTCCATACAATATTATCGGAGTAGCACCAAGACCTTTATCATTTTTAGATAATGATTTTCCCCTTGTAATTTTACAAATTTCCCCTAACTCTTTCCATTCCACCCCATTTGGGCAAAGTTCTTTGATTAGTTTATCTATTTTGTTCATTATACCACTTCGTTTTCTACTTCT
>DAOOBP010000148.1:0-4776 GCA_035407925.1 Salinivirgaceae bacterium | reverse complement strand
TTTTTCAATGAAGTGCAAGATACTGCAGGAAGTGAAGACAGCAGCAGTAGAAAAATGGTTTGTTTGTTTGAATTCACGATTTTTACTATGTCTTTGAAGAACAAGCCTTCTTTCGTATTCTGCCGGTAAGATTTCTATTTGCATTTTTTATGCTTATGTGAATTTAATCATTTGTAAACGCAAATGATGTTTAATCAATTTAAATTGTTGTATTTAGTTGATTTATAGGTGCATATAGAATTACTGCTGAAATGATATGCGAATGTTATAAATTTTATATTTACGAATGTTTTGTATATTTGTTTCGTAAATTAAACGTTAGCGGGTATGCTATGAAAGACAGTGAAGAAAATAATAATCAAACTAAGAATAGACATGTTTAATCGATTATGACAGAAATAGAACTCTTTGCAAAACATTATTTTGGGTTAGGATTAAATGTTACTTGCATTAGCAATCGAATCAATGAACACAACTTCTATTGCAGAAATATCCTCAAAACTCCAAACCATAAATGGAAACATCTTTTTACTCAAAGACAACTACAAACAGAATTTCAAAAATACGAGTGGGACTCAGCGACAGGTGTAGGATGTGTTACAGGTTTTCAAGATTTGCGTGTTATTGATATTGACGGTTGCAATGACTACAACTTTTTAGATGAAGTTTTAGCACTATTAGAATTACCTACGAACTACGAGTGGGTTACTTTATCGGGCAGTAAAAATGGATTTCACATTTTTATTAGTAGCAATAAATTTTCCTACCTTAACGAAAGTCAAGTTGTAACAACATTCCCTCCTAAGGAAGAATATAAACACAAACTTGAAAAGGTTGAGATACTTTGGAATACCCATGTTGTTTTACCACCATCTATTCACAATTCAGGTAATTCATACAGCTTCATAAATTGCAAGTATCCTAAATCACTTCCAAAAGTCGTTAAGCATCGAAAAGTTTCAAGTTTTATTGACAAATATCTGCAAGCTGAAAAAAAAATAATTGGACGAGGTTATGGAGAAGTTCTATTTGAGTTCATTCCACCCAATATCCCAAGTAACCTTGATGAAGATGATGTTTCACGATTAGAAAACAAAACCATCATTTGTGTTTTGGATATTGAAACTGATGGCTTACCAAGAAAAAATTTAGTTTCAATTGAATATCCAAACGTGGTTCAAGTTGCTTGGTTGCTAATGGACACAGACGGTAATATTTTCAAAAAAGAATCAGACCTAATCAACTATCCCAACATTACTTATACAGAGGCATTTGCCGTGAATCAGATTGACATTAACCTTGTCAAAAGAATAGGTAAACAACCCGACGAAGCATATAGGAAACTAATCAGTGATATAAAAATTTCTGATTTCATTGTTGCTCATAATATTGATTTTGATTTACCAATATTACGGAGTCAATTAAAAAAATATCAAGTGCAAGACCCTTTCAGTAGCAAGAAAACAATTTGCACAATGAAGGAAACAATAGATTATTGTAATATTCCAAACTTTGATGGACGAAACAAGTTCCCAAAATTGACTGAACTCTACAAAAAACTATTTGACTACGATATTGAGCAAAAACATAATGCGGAATCAGATGCTTTTCTTACGGCAAAATGTTTTAAAGAGTTATTGACTAAAGGAATTATTGATTTAGACAATTACTAATATTCAGATAAAAAAATAATTAATTCAACCAATGACATTAGTTGAAAAACATTTTAAAAAGACAGCAAAACTTGTTAGAGCTATTGACAAGAAAGTTATTGCCGAATGGTTATTGACTGAAGGTTATTTTCCTGAACAGTATGTGTTGCCACCGTCCTTTTCGGTGACAGACTTTAAACTCAAAACCAAACCTTACAATAAAAACCTCAATGACCCTGCAAGAAGAAAGCTTGTAACTATTTCATATCCTAAATCACTTCTGACTTCAAGAGTTTTTGGCATCCAACATCCATTTAACTATCATGACATTGTGTTTCATTTGATAGAAGATTGGAAAATTGTTGTTGACCACATTTTTCATAATGACCTTAAAATATTCTCATATAGTTTTCCTATACCGGTAAATGCAAAAGCAATTGGGAAGCTAGGCAATCTTCGTTCAGGAAGAATGATTTATGAATGGGTTGAAATGGCGGAAAAAGATATGGTAGCAGAAGCACATAAATATAATTTTATCATTCGTGCTGACATTACCAATTTTTACAATTCAGTTTATACACATAGCATTGGTTGGGCTTTACATGGCAGAGAAAAAGCATTTGCCGACAAGGAGTTTAAACTAACAGGGAATAAAGTTGATAAATTAATTCAATATGCTAATGACGCAAGGACCAATGGCATTCCAGTTGGTTCAGCACTCAGCGACCTTATTGCTGAAATAGTTCTTACGAGTATAGACAGAAAAGTATCTTCAAAACTTAAAACAATTAACTTTGTTGGCAGTCGCTTTAAAGATGATTACAGAATTTTATGCAACAGTGAAGATGAAGCTAAAAAAATTCTCAAAGTGCTTTCAGACGAATTGGTTGAATTTAATTTGCTAATAAACGAACACAAGACAAAGGTTCTTACACTTCCAGACGGACTTTACAGACAACATGATAGAGAATATCACAATTATTCTCTGAAAGACAAGGAAGCTATACCTTTTAAAACTTTTGAATTAACTCTTTTAAAAGCACTTGACATTCATAAAGCTTACCCAGGGACAAGTATTCTTGAAAAGTTTTTCTCTGAATTATACGACAACGACAGCAAGCTCAAAATTCAATTTTCAGCTGACAATAACGCAAGGAATAAACAAATTTTGAAAGCAATGAGTCTGCTAATGTTGGTTAAACGAGAATCAGAAAAAACTCTGTGTCATGTATTAGCAATCTGTGAAGAGATTTATATAAAATATCGGTCTCCGAAATTGAAAGAAAAGTTGAAATATTTAATTGAATCTGAGATTGTTAAAGCATCAAACAAAAAATCAGCATTTGAACTAGTTTGGTTAGTATTTTTTTCTCGTTATCTATCTCTTGGACTAACGACCTTTTCAAAAATGATTGATAAGGAACTAATGGAAACAGCATTTTTAAAATCAGTAATTTCAAGTGAGCAAAAGTTCTTTAATGACTCAAAGCAAAAACTATTTTTGAAACCCAAAGATTGTAAAACAAAAACTTTATCAAAACGACTTGCAGTATTCGACAGAAATAAGGAATAGACAAGAAGCACGACCCGCTAACAGGCGTTTGGCTCAATGGCGGGTGACGTGGTTAATTGAACATACTTACTCGCATCAACTTTTGTGGTGTATTGACAGTTTTGCACTCCGAAATCCGCCACTGCGCCAAGCGCCAAAACGGTAAATGCCATGCGGTCATTTTAACAAAAAGAAAAATTTGTATTTTTACTAAAACCATCAAATAAGAACAAACAAATTTTTTTATGCCGCACGGTATTTACCCCAAACCATTGGGTGCAAGTATAGCAAAACCTACCAACGAAAGCGATTGGTAGCCATAAGAGTAATAGCAGTACGACAACCCTTGACAACGCAAAATTCACGAAATCAGAACCCTTGCAGAGTAACTGGATAAAGAGCTTGCAAAAGTCGAGAAGAAATATGCATTAATCCATCATCAAGTGGGAAAAACCCACTTGATGATGTTGTTTTTTAGATTAAAATGTTATTTTAATTCTTTTTTTATGCAATTTTGCGGAAAATTAGAAGTAAATAAAAATGAAATTTTGGCAATTAAGAAATCAATTTTACGACTTGATATGTTTCAATATAAATCAAGTTTATGCGTGGCAACCTGGTTTTGATAAAAACAATCTCACTCGTTGGGTAAAACAAAATTTGCTCGTAAAATTGCGTAATTCGTGGTATAGTTTCCCGGATTATGTAAAGATGTCTGTCTCATAAGTGCCCAACTGCTGTGCTTCGACTTCGCTCAGCAACCACGTTACTTTCGATGGTTGCTGAGCCTGTTGAAGCACGGGCTCAGTCACATACTTCAAAGAAATACCACATCTTTACTTTCAAACTAAGGTTTCATTGGATTCATTTCAGCATGTGACGCACGGCATGACCCTCCACCATCATATCCATACCACCGCTGTTACCGCTACTTGAGCTTGGTTGACCCTCGCCGTACAGAATTCTACGGCACATATTCTTTACATCAATAACACGCCGCTGATTTTTGAGACGAACAGCACCAAATAGATCAACAGACCCGTTATAATGATTATGGTGAAAATCGCGAACACTAGCCCCAGGCAGCCCCATTTACGTTTCCCGTCGGGGAGTTTGTCAAACAAAAGCGTTATCAATAACCCTATGAATGGAGTAGTCAATATTGAAAACAGATAGGACCATCCGAAACCTATCTTCCTACGCGCTCCCACCAGGCCTACCAACACTGAAATCAGCGAAAAAGATATAACACCAAATATCAAAAGAGTAGCAGTTATCATGAGTACAATGTTTTATCAACCGCGTAAAAATACATATTTTTTCAAAAAATACTGTCTTTACTGCGTTATAAAAGAATATACTTTTAAAACAGACAGGGCAATCTCAACACAAATATTCAACTAAAAATAATAAGGTGTCTCAAAAGTGTCCATATGTGAGACTCTAAGATTGAGGACTGTAGAGGAAGACTTGCGCGTCTGCCCTCGGTGACTGAGCTCAAATATCGAAAGTAACGAAGCAGTTGGGCGCTTATGAGACACCGACCAATACCGACAGAAATGCAACAAAAAC
>DAOOBP010000147.1:3131-4782 GCA_035407925.1 Salinivirgaceae bacterium | reverse complement strand
CGTACGACCTACTCAACTCTTAATGACCTTTCCCTTAACCTCTATATATATTATACCACGGCTATTAATATTTGTCAACACCTTTTTGTTAGGTAATGCTAACGCGGTGCCCGGGTCATGTTAGTATCGACTAACTCTGCCCGGTCCGCTTCACCGCTGTGAAGCGGCGAAGTCATTCGACCTGTTCAAATTGTCTCGTGTGTTTGCATTGCCAACACCACATAGTTTTTATATGACCTACCTTTGTCCTATGTGATGACCTTTTCGGTGTTGTGATTTTTGTTTCACATTTTGGGCACTGAAACACTCTCATTGTGGACGATTGCTTTCTCATTTAACCAAATCCTTTCTACTTAATAACTACAATTTTGTCTGACGGCAAAAACGCCTGTAATTCGCCATTTGACGATACTGCAAAATTCTCGTTAATCTTTTTAAATATGTGCCAAGAATTGAAGTAAGAAAACCAAGTTCCCACACGGATTGAGCCGAAGTAATCCATTTCATCACGACCTTTCAAAGAAGAAAATTTCAAAGAAGTTCCAGTCTGCATACTGTCCGTAGCTACTGGACGTTATATCATTGTGTATGTTCACATCAATGAAGCTCACACCTACCCACACCATAAAGATGAAACCTATGAGGAGCAGGACATTTGACCACTTTATCTTTTTCATACAGGTCACTTCCTTTTCTTTTGTTCTATAAATATTATATCATAATGTAGCTTAAAAGTCAAGCCTTTTATTTTATTTTTTTCTTTTAACTAACCGCCCCGGAGGGAGCAGGGCTCATACGCCCTGCTTTATCAGTGTTGTCTCGGTGCAGATTGTAGCTTTCTCAAACTTGATTGAGTAGCTTGCTTCCTCTGTTGTGAGGTCAGCTCCCTTGAAGAATGGAGCGTTGTCCTTTTCCCATTCCTGTCCAGCTCTCTCGGTGATTATTCTCTCGAAGTCCTCGCCCTTGTTGTAGCTTGAACAAGCGTGGAAGCTGTCAAACCATTCCTTTGAGCAAATCAGCTCAGCCTGCCCGCTCTCAACAAGAGCTTCTTTTTCAGCTTTTGTGGGCTGGTATCTCAGGCAGTAGCCGCCGCCGTTTTTGGAGCTTGCACGGTCGAGCTTAATGCCGAAGCTCAGACCAACAGTCTTGACGGCATAGATATTGCCCTTGTAAGCAAAACCCATAATGTAGTTGTGAGTAAAAGCGATTGAGTTGTAACGTGCGATAAGATTGATTAACATAGCGTTCATTAAGAACACCGTCCTTTCCTTAACTTCTGTATATATTATACCATACAATACCGGAGTTGTCAACCCTTTTTCAAAAAAAATTTTGAAAAGTTGTTAGCATAGACTAACACGTCTCGGGTCGATTTTCGATTTGTTAGTATAGACTAACACGTGGTCGCACTCCCCTCTTACTCTCTGCCTTCCGGATTTTCTATATATATTATACCATACAAATATTGATTTGTCAATACCTTTTTAAAAAGTTTTTTATTTAACTGTTAGCATAGACTAACACGTTCTACACTTTGATACTTTAACTCGCTAAAGCGGCGGCACGGTCCATTGCATCTGCACTTTAAACTTCTACACTTTAAAGCGTTAAAGTGCCCGGTCCATAATGGACCGACCGTGTTAGTATATAC
>DAOOBP010000147.1:0-3031 GCA_035407925.1 Salinivirgaceae bacterium | reverse complement strand
AATGCTATTGACATTTTCGTTCCCGTGTGGTATAATATAATTACAGTAAAGGAAACGATACTGAATATTAAATGAAAAGGAAATGATTTTATGAAAAACATTATTAACAAAATTAAGGAAATGACACTCATTCAGATAGTTGTTACTATCGCTGTTATACTTGTTGGCTTTGGTATCATTGGAACTCCCTTTCTTCAAAGAGCAACAGAGACAACTGTTACTATCACAGTAGAAGATAAGGGAATAAAGAGAAGTGGAGAAAATAGCGATAAGTATTTAATTTACACTGATAACGGCACGTATAAAATAACTGATACTATCGCATATTGCCGTTGGAATAGTTCAGACCTTTACGGAGAAATGAAAGTCGGTCATACTTATGAATGTAAAGTTTGCGGTTGGCGTATTCCGTTTTTATCCTCCTATGAAAATATAATTACAGCAACAGAAGTAGAGGGGGGCTAACCCCTTTTACTTTTATGCTTCACACTTTAGAACTTTAAAGCGTTAAAGTGCCCGGTCCATAATGGACCGACCGTGTTAGTATATACTAACACATGGTTTCACTCCCCTATTATATTATATCATATCCAGTCGAATTTGTCAATACCTTTTTGTTAGTATATACTAACAACTACTACTAACTTTTTTTAAAATGCTATTGACATTTTCGTTCCCGTGTGGTATAATATAATTACAGTAAAGGAAAGGAATGATACTGATGATGAAAACATTCGTTGATAGACTTATAAACAGATATGGTTTTGAACACTGGAGCGTTAAGTTTTTCGCACGTTTCGTAAAGTAAAGGAAGTTAAGCGGTTGGGTAACGTTGGCAATAGTTGGCGTGAAGACCGCTTCACTTCTGTACTTCACACTTTAACGCTTTAAAGCGCTAAAGCGCGGCCCGGGTCGAGCTCAGCTCAAACGTAGCTCAAACGCAGCTCATTTCTGCGTTAAAAATTTAACAAATTCGGTACGAAGCGAAGCGAGACTTCGGATTCTCCCGAAATCTCGCCTTTTCTTATCGTTTTGATTAAGTTATATGTGTTAATCAGTACCCGTTTTTGCCTATTTTTCGCTTCCCTATGTTACTATTATACCATTTTTCGGCGTTTTTTGCAATAGGCTAAACACGTCTTTAAATCTTTTAACATCAGTATTGTTAGTAATAACTAACGTCGATTTTTACCTATTTTTCGGCGTTTTTCGGCATCGCCAATATTGCCGAAATACCGCTTTTTGCCGTTGTGGTAAAGTGCTAAAGCGTTACACTTTAAAGCACTAAAGCGATTTTACCGCTTTACACTTCTACACTTTAGCACTTTAAAGCGGTTTATCTGTCTCGGTCTATTTTTGCTTTACTATGGTAAAGTGTAGAACTTTAATGCGATAAAGTGCCGTGGCGGCACGGGTTGAATTTTATATTAGCACTTTAAAGCGATAAAGTGTTATAGTTTTAACAATGTTTGATAGATGTTTAACAATGTTGTTATGTGTTTGTGAATAAATTAAAATATTAGAACATATGTAATTACTGTTGACAAATGCAAAATGTTTTGATATAATTTACTTACGTTCTTTTAAAGAACGAATTTAATACTTTACCGTACGAAAGTGCAGAATGGAGAAAATTATGAAAACTTTAAAAACTATGGTAATTGCTACAATTGCAACACTTACAAACACAAACACAAAAAATATTATTGTTGACAACGTTGTCAATGCTGTTTTCGACCGTTTTAGCGTTGATATGAACACCGCAAAAATTATCACTGGTTTATCAATGTATCATATCACAAGTGCAACAGATAATTATTATATCGTTGCAGAAAACACAAAAGAAGTAAAGACAAAATGCTATAACTTTTTTGATTTACTTGACTTCAATTGTTTTAATATCACAACCTCGTCAACAAATGAAACTTCTATCAGATTAAAAGTATCAAATGAACTGAAAAAAGATATTTTTGAAAATGGTATGTTATTATCAGATATTGAACGTAAGAACGAATATAAAAAGATGTTCAATTATAACAATGGTCAAATAAGTGAATGGTTAGTTAAAGGCAAATTCAATGTAAATTATCAGTGTGACAATTTACCTTATTACCGTTTCGGCGATATGGATATTTTTTATAATACATATCAAATAAAAAGTCATAAAGCTACGTTCTGCACATTAAGTCAATTACAGAGATATATTAATAAATACGGTTTAAGAAAATATTATTCTTATAATATGACCGTAACAAACAAAAATAAAGTTGTTGACATTGATTCTATATGTCATAAAATGTTTGATATTGAACTATTCGCAAAAATTGGTAGTAAAGAAGAACGTTGGTTTATATGTGCAAATGATGATATAAAAACAAAACTTCTTGAAATGGTTGACGATATGTGCAGAAATGATAATTCTATTGCATATTGGAATTTAAAAGAAATTGCAGAAAATAACAATTTACGCCCTTTATATTTAATGTCAATTCTGTTTGATATAATGGACTAATAAAACAATAAACGACTTGTATTTATTACAAGTCGTTTTTTATTGCCTTGAATAGTTCTAATTTGCTTTTAAATGCGTTCTAATAACATCATAGTATAATTACATTAGTTTTATTACAACGTCAAAAAACGGCATTTAAAAGCAAATTAGAACTATTCATTTTTTTTATACAGCGGGTAAAATAAAAACGAACATTTGTTATATAATTATACCGGGGGTACTAATCTTTGAAAATCCCCCAGAGCGTTCAAAAAAACAGGTACCTGGCAACAAAATTTCAAGGGTCAATTTTTTCAGCCACCCGACAGAGCGATATATAGAAAATTTCAAGGGTCATTTTTTTCAGGCCCCCGACAAGGCAACCCTATCTCATAAGTTTTATACCTGAAATCTTGACTTTTGAATCCGAATTTGTTATACTTATTATAGGGGTTGAGAATAGGAACTTTCCCTATTAACTCTTTTAACTAAAATCTTAAATAGACTCCGTGTCTATAATATTATAAAATGTGGAGGGAA
>DAOOBP010000146.1:0-4813 GCA_035407925.1 Salinivirgaceae bacterium | reverse complement strand
TGAGTTCTGAGTTTTGAGTTCTGAGTTTTGAGTTCTGAGTTTTGAGTTCTGAGTTCTGAGTTTTGAGTTTTGAGTCCGTGTTCTGTATTCTGTGTTCTGTGTTCTGAAATGGTTGAATACTTGTTTTGAGACAGCCCCATTTAAAATATTTTACAAAAATTTTGCACACGTAAAATAATTTGTTTTCCTTTGTGCCTGAGAATCATGCGTAAATCAGTCGCATAGGTTATAGCGGACTCCTCTCCTTTTAGGCGGCAGGCTTTGTCTTAACCCAACACTTTTGTTTATGCTGTTCTTAAAAGGTTTATTTTATTCATTTTTTTATTTTTTTTCTATGAACATTTACGTAGGTAACTTAAGTTACAGGGTTCGTGAAAATGATTTGCAAGGAGTTATGGCCGAATATGGTGAAGTAACTTCATGCAAAATAATCAGGGACCGTGAAACAAACAAATCGAAAGGTTTTGCTTTCGTTGAGATGGATGATGCAGGAGCTGAAAAAGCCATTGCAGAATTAAACGGGGCAGAATTGGACGGTCGTGCCATGGTAGTTAAAGAGGCTAAACCTAAAGCTTAACACCCTGTCAGATTAGAAATTAAACTTCTGTTGTCTTCTTGATGACAGGAGTTTTTTTAATTATAACAACATTATCTGTCACATGAGAATTAAAGGTGCTTTTAGTCATGCCAAAACAGGATCAAGAATTATTCAGCTAACAGTTGTTGCTTTGTTTTTTATGCTGATTTTTTCCTTGCTGTCAATATGGATTACCAAGGGAAATTTTTCCGATATCAAAGCCTTAAAGTTAGCTCAGTTTTTTCAGTCATTGGGGTTGTTTGTCATACCGCCTTTTATTTTGGCTTACCTCTGGAGTAAACAACCATTGGCTTATCTTCGGATAAACCGCAATCCTTCAGGGGAATATGTCCTGTTTGCCGTCATCATCATGTTGGTTGCTATTCCCGCCATTAACCTGTTGGGTGAGTTGAATCACGCGATCCCGTTTCCCGACTCTCTTTCCTGGTTGGAGAATTATTTAATTGATATGGAAAAAAGGGCGGAAGATTTAACAATCAGGATGTTGAATGTGGACAGTGTAGGAGGGTTGTTGGTAAATATCGGATTGATAGCCATCATACCGGCAGTCGGTGAAGAACTCTTTTTCAGGGGGATTATTCAGCAGGTATTACAAACAAATCTTAAATCACATGCGGCAGTTTGGATTACAGCCATCATCTTCAGCACCATTCATTTTCAGTTTTATGGCTTTATTCCCCGCATGCTGATGGGTGCTTTTTTGGGGTATTTGCTGGTGTGGACCAAAAACATGTGGGTCCCCATCATAGCACATTTCGCCAACAATGCCGTTGCTGTACTCTTTTATTATTTCAAAGGAGAAGGAAGCACTTTTGATATTGATAATATCGGTAAATCAGACACTTATCTGATTGGAATAGTGAGTTTGATTGCAGTGTTGTTGTTGATATATTTATTCAGAAAGAGACAAATATAATCCCAAGGCGTTGCCGTTGGGCTGAAAAATGTTGGCGGTGTCTCATAAGTGCTCAACTGCTGCGTTGCTTTCGATATTCAGGCTCAGTCACATACTTCAGTATGCTCCTTCGCCCTCAATCTCAGCGCCTTGCATTTGAACACTTCTAAGACACCTTGCGGGTTTTTGGTTAAATATTTACTTTTGAGACAGCCCCGCAGCGTTCCGATATTTTCAATTATCTACGCCCTGAAAGGGCAAAATTTGTCAGCCCAGAG
The DNA here is from genome assembly GCA_035407925.1 of Salinivirgaceae bacterium. Taxonomy (GTDB): domain Bacteria; phylum Bacteroidota; class Bacteroidia; order Bacteroidales; family Salinivirgaceae; genus JAAYQU01. Next base: position 3,042 of record DAOOBP010000146.1, on the reverse strand, counting down.
CAACGCTCTGGGTTAATGATGGCCCCAAAATACATGCGCCCTGAAGGGGCAACATATGCCTGCTTGAAAATTTCAATTGAATAAATACCGCCAAAAAAAAGCAAGACTGAATTTATATCAATCTTGCTCTAAAGGCGGAAGTCAGTTTACAAAGAAAGCAACACCAACAAAGAAACCCGTTATTATTTTGGCAATTACGAAGAAAAAACAAATCATATTACCGGTATTACCGAAAAAATCCACTACCTTAGCGGAGCAATTTATATTGAACGCAGTAACGGTACTAACAGTTTGTATTATACTTATACCGATTACCTGGGTTCATTGATTGCATTGACCAACGAATCAGGGACAGTCGTAGAGCGCTACGCTTATGATCCCTGGGGAGCACGGCGAAACCCGACCAACTGGACACAAACGGATAATCGTACTACCTGGATTGTCAACCGTGGTTACACCATGCACGAGCATCTGGATGCTTTCAGTATTATCAATATGAACGGACGGGTTTACGACCCGCTGACGGCACAATTCTTCTCACCCGACCCGTTTGTGCAGGCACCGGGGAATTGGCTGAATTTTAATCGGTATAGCTATTGTTTAAATAACCCATTCAGATACACAGATCCAACAGGATACGTTTTTGGTATAGATGATGCTGTTATTATAGCATTAACCATTGTAGGTGCTTACTTAGGTGGCGTTAGTACAAACAAAGGAGAATTAAACCCTCTACATTGGGATTATAAAAATCCTGGTACGTATTTCGGAATTGCCGTTGGAGCTTTCTTTGGCTATGTTGGTGGTTATTGGTTATTTAACCCAGACGCACTAAGCGTCAGTTTTGGCATATCTCTTAATAGTCAATGGGGAAGTGCTGCAATAGGAGTTAGTGGTATAAGTACAACTGGTGGCATGTCAAATTGGAATTTTCATTGGTCAACATCTGCTGGTGGAGGTGGAACAATTCCTATAGGAGAAAGAAAACCGATTGAAATCCCGATACCGGAAAAACCTAAAGGAGATAGTCGTTTTTTCCAAGGAAATTACTACGAAGCATCTCAACTTCTTAGCCATGTTTCCAGACAAGATGGAGTTGAAAGAATGATGTATGAAACTGATAGGGGCTATTATTTTGAAGAACCAAACGGTTATTTATTTAATGATTTAAGTAATGTTGTAGGCATGAATACAAAAAATACTTTTTGGGGAATAAGGGAGGATGGAGGAGCTATATATTACGTTCAAAGTACTATTAATGGGACATACCCATTTTCGATAGAACAACACAACCAATATTTATATTTAGTTTTAGGTATGGGGGAAAGATTTAATATATATGGTGTATACCATACTCATCCTGGAAATACAATGTTATCCTTGGATGACGCATTTCAAAACATGAATGGAATTTGTGTTAAAGCAATTGGCTGGGATGGCTATAGTAGAGGTTCATATTTTGACAACAACACATATTACATTCCCGAAATTCTTGTAAAACCATGATGAAACGTAGTGCTATATTCATATTGTGTGGAGTGTTTTCTATTTATCAGATGTATTCCCAATATAATGATTCAATATTCTTATTTGGCTGTGAAGACAATTGGGATAATGTTGAAGAATATAAACATATCATCGCAAAAAAAATAGGATCAATTTTATCTAATGATACGTCTTATTCAAAAAACAAAACTCATAGGATTATTTTAAATTTTTCAATTGATGAGGAAGGATATATAAAAGATTTTAAATTTAAAGAAAATAGCGGCATTAATGAGAGAATAGACAGCATCATTACTGATGATATGATTAATTTTAAGTTTAAAGATGCTGCTGTATATAATCCTTGTTCACAAAAAAAATATTTAATAAATTTTACTTTCCCGATAACTATTGTTAGCAAAAAACAGTGAATGCAGAACTTATCAGTCGTGGGTAAACATGTTCATGGAATATATATTCTACTTTACACAGTAAGTTATGGTTTCGCAATTATTAACAATAAAATTAAAATATACCCAATAACTATTATAAGACAACCTTCAGATTTTCATTTAAATTCATTTTAATAAAAAAAGTTATGTGGGTAATTTTATACATAATGATAAATATCATACCAATTCAGGCAGAAAGGAATGATAGCATTCTTATTAAGCACATAGGTATAAGTGACAAACCAATACAAACTGTAGTTATTGTTGAAGGCGTGATATGTAACTCTGAAATCAGATTCTTTTGTGATGAACAAGAGAATTTTGAAATAGCAAAAAGAATCTCTGTTACTTCTGAAACTTTTACTTCTATAAGAAACATTTTGATTGAATTTGATAATAAAGAGAATAACTTCAATGAACATGATCCACTTAAATTTGGTAGTTTTATGTTTACTATAAATAGGATACAATAATTTATCATGTCCTAAAAAAAGTTTACATATATTGTCATAATAGATGACCAGCGACGGAAGTCAATTTACAAAGAAAACAACACCAACAAAGAAACCCGTTATTATCTTGGCAACTACGAAGAAAAAACAAATCATATTACCGGTATTACCGAAAAAATCCACTACCTTAGCGGCGGAGCTATATACATTCTTAGCTTTTCCCCCTCGGGGGAGCCGGAGGGGGCTGTGTATTCAATTTGGTTGGGGGGTATTTAATGTCATGGACTCTACAATACTAATTGAAGAATATGTTGCAAGCTCCTTTAACAAAAAACTTACAGCCATATTTTCCGGTAAGATACTGAATGATACTACTTTTACATTAAAGGAGCGGTATAAATTGGACCAAAATGGTGATAAATATAATGTTTATAAATCTGACGCTACTTATTATTTTAGACAATACTCTTCTAAGCCTGATAGTACCAATAGATATGTAAAGTAGGGATGGAATTTGGATATGGGGCATTGCCCCAAATCCCACTTCATTTTTTTGTCTTGATACAAAAAAACGAAGCAAAAAAAATCAAGACTGCGCCCGCTTCGCTCGAAAAAGTCGCTATGTGAACTTCGTAGAAGTTCCACGTGCATAA
>DAOOBP010000145.1:0-4834 GCA_035407925.1 Salinivirgaceae bacterium | reverse complement strand
CACTTCTGAGACACCTTACCACTTTTTTGTTAAATGAGACTTTTGAGACAGCCTCGTTTTGTTTTTCAACCTTTTTTATTAAATTTGTGTTCAATAATAGTACTTTACAAACTTTTAACTTTTAACTTTTAACTTTTAACTCAATGAAGGTAGTAGTATTATCAGGAGCCGGAATGTCGGCAGAAAGTGGAATTCGTACATTTCGCGATATGGGAGGATTGTGGGAAGAGTACGATGTTATGGAGGTTGCAAGCCCAGAAGGCTGGAGGAAAGACCCCGAACTTGTAACAAAATTCTATAACGATAGACGAAAACAGTTGGAAACTGCAAAACCGAATGCTGGTCATATAGAATTAGCGAAAGCCGAAGAGAGATTTGATGTCCACATAATTACACAAAATGTTGACAATTTACACGAAAGGGCTGGTAGCTCAAAAGTTCTCCATCTGCACGGAGAGCTAACAAAAGTCCGTTCAACTTACGACGACAGTTTGGTTTATGATATCGGATACAAAGAGATCAAGATAGGCGATAAATGCGAAAAAGGGTACCAACTGCGTCCCGATATTGTTTGGTTTGGCGAAGCCGTGCCAGCAATTTCCGAGGCAGCAGAAATATCAAGTACAGCCGAAGCCTTTATAATTATTGGAACCTCGATGAATGTTTATCCTGCTGCAGGACTAATTAACTATGTGCCACGTGGTGTACCAATTTTTGTAGTTGATCCTAATCCAATTGCGGTATCATCGTACCCAAATATCACATTTATTAAAGAACCCGCTTCGATAGGAGTGAAAAAGGTTTTTGAGATGTTGGAACCGTAAGGTAAAAGGCGATGCACTGAGCATAGTTGAAGTGTACAAGGTAAAAGATACGAGTAATAGTTAATTGCTTACTTCGATTGCGCTCAGTACAAGCATTGCTAATTGCTAATTGCTGATTTGATAAATACCCAAGTCATATAACCAGAAACCATAAATTTTAACAACGTTCCCGCAATAAAGCCGCCAAAGGTTGCCAAGCTACCTTTTACTGCTTTTTTTGCATCTGATGAAACTGTTATCTCCCCGATATAAGCCCCAACTAATGGACCAATTATTATTCCTAATGGGGGGAAAAATATAATTCCAGCAATCAAGCCTATAGTAGCCCCCCATATTGCTCGCTTCGATCCTCCTGTTTTTTTTACTAACCATATCGGCAAAAAATAATCGAGAACCGTTACCACAACGGTTACTACAAATAAAGTCCATAGCAATTGGTTATCAATATCAACCAAATCGGTTAACTCTAAAAGTACTAGAGCTAAGAAGGATAAGGGAGGTCCCGGGATTACTGGTACAATACAACCCGCAAGCCCACCAAGCAAAAAAATAACCCCAAGAATTATCAAGAGTGTATCAATCATAATATTTTGTTTTTAAGGAGTTTAACATAATAGAACCTATAACAGAGGGGATTGCTAAATTGAAAATCCACATAGTTAGTGAAGCAGAAATAATGCCAACATCATTACTGTTAAAAACAGAGAGAAATGCAACGCTCAATGCGCTTCTAACAGCGGGTTCGGCAAATGTTAGAATTGGGAGCAACGCCATAACCAAATACATTATCCCAACACCGTAAAATGTCTCGATAAATGGAATTTGAGCATCGAAAATTTTCAGCAACAGCCAAAACTGAACTATAAACACCAAATATCTGCAAAAGCTTAAACACCAAACTTTTAAGGTTAAAGGTATTGTCCAGTGCGATATAAAATCGCGAATAGGTTGAATTATAGTGCGTTTAAACCATGTAGGATTTAAAATAAAAAATATAAGTGAAAAAATTAGGACTAATAGAATCAGGAAAAATATTATTACAAATAGATTTATTTTGCCAAAATTGAACTGAAAGGGAAGTTCATAGTTTTTTTGCCAAAAATATAAAGCAAAAACACCAAATATTAATGTTACAGACAGCTGCAAAATATTTGTAAATACGGTAGCAACAACTGTTTTAACTCTAAACTCCGAAGGTATAACCCAAATTCTACCAACATATTCCCCCGACCGATTTGGAGTAAATATTGCAACCGACAAACCGAATAAAACCCCCAAAAACGATTTTGGAAACGATATTTTGTAAAACCCTGAAAGAGAGAATTTCCATTTATAACTCTCTAATCCCCAATTGACAAACACAAGTATTAGCACTAAAGCTATTTGCAGTAAAAAGTTGCTATCAATTGAGATATAAAACAGACGGCTGACATTGAAAGAGTCATCAAAAACAAAACGATATAGTATGTAGCTCCATGACGCTACAAGTATTAAACGTTTTGTTAATACGGCAACCCATTGAGGAATTTTGCTTGTAGGAAATTCGTTTTTAACTCTTTCCAAAACTTGTCGATTTAAGTGAAGCAACAAATATATTGATAATTTGTAGTTGTTTGAAACAAAAAATCACTCCAACTTGTCTGCTTACTAAAATATTAGTTTGCCAAATCTATCGTATCTGTTTTTCTTCAAATATTAAAACATATCCTTAACAATATTTTTGACTTGTGCAAATAATAAAGCTAATTTTTAACGTTTTTTTAATAAAATACTTGACAAATGAATTTTTATTCGTTAGATTTGTTAAAATGGGAATGTTACAACTTCATCTTTTAAGAACGTATGAAAAACAGAATATTCAACATATCACTAACCTTATACTGCCTGTTAATATTTGCTATTTTAATAGCTCCAAAAACCACAAAAGCGCAAAAGTGGAGCGAACCAATAACCATATTTCAAGGAACTTATTATGCAGAAGATATTGATTTTGTAATTGACAATAATAACCATATACATGTTGTATGGGCATACTATATGTCTGATAACCTTAGAAAAATACTATATTCAAAATCTACGGATTACGGAGAAACATGGAGCGAACCTTACGATATAGTTAATAATGTATCTCTTTGGATGTGCGATCCTAAAATAGCTGTTGATTCCGATAATAAATTATATGTTACATATTCCTATAATGCAGGTTCAACATCTGAATCTATGGTACATATGCAAATTTTTAATGGTAATATATGGGGAGAGCCAATAGTTGTAAGTAAAGACTTAAAGAGTTCCCAACTAAGCAGTTTAGTAATGGATAACAGAGGAACACTACATATATTTTGGCATTATTTTCAAGGAAAGAGATTTCGATACAGAACATATTCGAATGGTAGTTTTAGTCCTATTTATAATCCATATCCAAACAATAGCATAGTTTATGTTTGTTGTGTTATGTTAGGCAAACGAAATGATATACATATGACAGCGCGTGAAACCCCACAATCCACTACTTACATGACTTATTTAAAAAAAGTAGGGAATGAGTGGACAAATCCAGATTCCGTATGTAAGCCTTATTGGGCTAGCATGAGTATGGCTATCGGAAAAAGCAATGAACCACACATTGTTTGGGTCACAAGGGAAAATAATAGGGATATAACATATTACACAACACTAATTGATAACCGATGGCAAACATCTAAGCTTACACCTAAGCGTAGTGACTCACATTCAATGATTGTAGAGCTAAATGGCACTGTGCATATTGTGCAAAGTGAGAAAACAGGAACAGGATACAATCAGATGCATTATACATTACAAAACGGTATTTGTGTATCTCGAATAATTGAATCTGCAGAACGGGGGTTTTATTGCCAGAAACTTATTGCTAAAGATACATTGTTGTTTCTTATATATGAGCATTTCCTATTAAATAATTCTCATGCTCGTATTTCATTAAGAAAACTTAAAATTGAAAATCAAAACCCAAATAGTATAGAACAAACAGCAGATTTAACAGGTTTTACTTTACGTGTTTTTCCAAATCCATCTAAAATTCGTCAGGGAATAAAAATAGAAACAAACTCAACAGGCAGTGTGCAAGTGGAAATTTATAATATAAAAGGCTTTTTGGTTTTCAAAACAACTGCACCACCGTCCCAAAATATTATGGAAACAAAAATACCGCCAGGGGTATATTTAGTTAAAGCAATATCGGATAAACAGGTAAAAACAGAAACAATAGTAATAACAGAATAGATAAAAAATAAACACCATGTGCTATAGGATATCTAATTTACCCCTTGCTTTTTACGGTTTATTGCTGTTCGCTATTTTAATAACTCCCCAGAAAGCAAAAGCCCAAGAGTGGAGCGAACCGGTTTATATAACTACCCCATATGATATGATATATATCAGCCAATCGGATATGATAATTGATAAAAATGGAGTGTTGCACATTGTATGGGTTCAGCGTTTTGGGAGTACAACAAATTCCTTTTTAGTATATATTAAATCGATAAACCAGGGGCAGAACTGGACAGAGCCTATAACATTAACATTGGGTATCGGGTGTTTAATTTATAATCCTATACTTGCGTTGTATAGCGATAATACAGTTTTATTATCATATTTTTCGCTAAAAACAGAGGTCGAACAATCTAGAATATTTTTAAAAAAGTTAGAGGGTGATATATGGGGTGATGAGATTGCAGTTAACGGTTCGCATGATTATTTTTATCACTCTCACACACATTCCTTAGCAATAGATAGTAACGACAAAGCATATATTTTATGGCCCAATGCAAATTTAGCACACACCTTGGTAGTTACTTATTTCAACAATCAATTCAGTATAGTCCCAAGTCCAACAGACTATATAAAGAGATTTACTATCAGAAAAGCTTTATTTGATAAAAATGATGTTCTGCATTATTCTGGCTTTTGGGGTAATACAATTGGTTATTCTTACTACAGTAACGGACAATGGCTACCCTTTAACTTAGTTG
>DAOOBP010000144.1:0-4911 GCA_035407925.1 Salinivirgaceae bacterium | reverse complement strand
GCAACTCCTATTATGCGCTTTATTGGGTTTGAAAACAACCTGTTTTGAGTAAAAAAGTTTGACAGTGCAGGAGCAAATGACAATATTTTATTGAGCAGTGCAATATTGGCAAAACAACGTGTGCGCAACGATATGCCATATTCGTCGTGATAGTGTTGTAAAAATTCCGACTTAAACTTTGCCATATCTACGTTAGACGGGCACTCAATCTTACAGGCTTTGCACGATATACATAAGTCAAGAATTTCAAACAACTCGCGATGTGCAAACGGATTTTTCTTTGTCGAGTGGGTAAGAAACTCTCTCAAAAGGTTAGCTCTGCCGCGCGTCGATGCCGATTCGTCTAATGTTGCCATATATGTTGGACACATATTCCCCAAAAAGGTGTTAACTCGGCGACAATCAGCCGAGCCGTTACACTTTTCAACTGCACGCAACATACCGCCTTGTTCCGAAAAATCGAAATAGCTCTCTATCTCCCTTGTTTGCTGATTTTCAGCGTATCGCAGGCTTTCGTCCATAGCCACGGGATAGACTATTTTGCCGGGATTTAAAATGTTATTTGGGTCAAATGCACCTTTTATTTTTTCTAAAATGGAAAAACACTCGTCGCCAATCATAATTTTAATAAACTCGCTTCTGAGTCTGCCATCGCCATGCTCGCCGCTAAGTGAACCTCTGTATTTTTTTACCAAATAAGCTATATCTGTAGCTATTTTGCGAAATCTCACCCTGTCCGATTTGCTTTTTAAATTCAACACAGGTCTCAAATGCAACTCTCCACTACCAACATGTGCATAAAAAACACAATCGGCTTGATGTTTATCTAAAAGCTTTTGAAACTCGACAATATATTCCGGCAACAATTCCACTTTTACGGCTGTATCTTCCATCACTGTAACAGGTTTGGCATCGCCCTCGATATTTGACAACACGCCTAAGCCAGCTTTGCGCAACGACCATACTCTTGAAACATCGTTTCCTGTAACAACAGGATAGTGATAACCCATTGAAACAGATTTAAAATGCTCGATTAGTTGCGACAGATCATTTTGCAGTTTGTAGTCGTCAGCCCTTACTAATTCAATAATCAGAATGGCTTTTGGATTGCCTTTTATGAAAAACCTGTTTCGTTCTTGGTTTATGTTTTTCTTCGCAGCATCTAAAATTTTATAATCCATTAGTTCAACGGCACTTGGGGAGAATTGTAGTGCAATAAGATTTCCCTGCAAAGCCTCTTCTAACGAATCAAAATGGACACATAACAACCCAACGTTTGAGTAAGGTAAATCTACCAGATTTAATTTAAATTCGGTACCAACAGCTAATGTGCCTTCGCTTCCAGAAAGTATTTTGCAAAGATTAAAACTCTCGCCACCATCGGAATAGAGATTGCTTTTCGCCAACAGATCAATTGCGTATCCGTTGTTACGTCTATAAATTGAGGGGTCAGGATATTCGGCGATAAAAGTATTTCTATTGTGCTCCGATTTTAATATTTCGTCTAACTGTAGGTAAATCTTACCTTCAAGACTGTTTTGCAGTCTCTTTTCTTCTAACTCATTTTTGTCAATGTTTTTGAAAACTGCCGAGGAACCATCGCTCAATATCACTTTTGCTTCAAGCAAATGTTCGCGTGTAGTCTTATAAACAATAGAGCGCGAGCCACAACTGTTATTCCCCACCATTCCACCGATTGTGCAACGAGATGATGTCGAAGTCTCCGGACCAAAAAAAAGATTGTAAGGTTTAAGATATCTGTTCAGCTCATCGAGTATGACACCAGGTTCAACTCTTACCCATTTTTCTTCTATATTTAATTCCAATATTTTTGTAAGATATCGTGAGGCGTCCATTATCAACCCGTTACCTACTACTTGACCAGCCAAAGAGGTACCGCCTCCACGCGCTATTAACGGAAACTTGTGGTTATGGCAAAACTCTACGATTTTTTGTATATCGTTTGCGTTTTTGGGATACACAACCCCAGCAGGAATTTCACGATATACCGAAGCGTCAGTTGAATATAAAAGTCTTGTTGCTGAATCTAATTTCAGTTCGCCATCAATTAGGGAACCCAACTTTGATAATATTTCCGACATACATTTGCAATAAAAAGGCAAAACTACAAAATCCGATTCGATTTCTTGAGTTAAAAGCTAAAAGTTTGTAAAGTGGCGCACTCGGTCGCTGAGCGGAGTGTTTCGACTTCGCCCTATGCATAACGTAATTCGTAATTTTTATAAAGGATTTAAACTCAGTTTTTTGAAATCTCTGTTGGTATAACACGAAATTTTACGTAGTTTTACACTCCAAATTTCAGAGATGAGAATTTATTTAAGCTTAATTTGTTTTTTTATTACATTTAGTAGTCCTTCGGTTTTGCACTCTCAAAATCAGACATTGGTAGGTATTTATAATGCTATCATCTCGTCAGATTCAAAAAATTTATCAAGCCATTTCAGCAGACAACTAATCGTATCTATTGATGAGAATGAGTATAACTGCTCTAAAAAACAGGCTGAAAGCATTATCAAAAAATTCTTTAAGGATCACAAAATTCAAAAGTTAACCGTAATTCAGCAAAACATTGAAGAGCAGACGTCATATATTATTTGCAGATACACAACCACTAACGATAATTTTAGGTTTTACATAAACCTAAAAACTTTTAACGATGGTCTAAAAATATTTCAAATTATTATTAAAAATGAGAGGGAGTAAAACAGATAAAATAATAGAAAAATTTAAACATCAAGCCATTGAACTTGCTCTTAAAGAGGACATTGGCAACGACTGCGATCACACCTCTAATGCCTGTATTCCTAAAAATGCAACAGATAAAGCGGTATTAATAGTTAAGGAAAGCGGCATTATATCAGGTGTTGAAATTGCAAAGCAAATTTTCCAAAAAATAGACAAACGCTCTGTTTTTGAGCAACATATCACAGACGGGACAAAAGCTAAAATTGGCGAAACAGCTTTTACCGTAAAGTGCAACACTCGCAGCTTATTACGTGCCGAACGCATTGTTTTAAACATAATGCAACGAATGAGCGGAATAGCCACAAACACAGCCCGATACGTTGAATTAATCAAAGATACTAACGTCAAAGTATTAGATACTCGTAAAACCGCACCTTGTTTACGTTATTTCGACAAAGAGGCTGTACTCCATGGCGGCGGACATAATCACAGATATGGTTTGTTTGATATGGTATTGCTTAAAGACAATCACATAGTTTACGCTGGTAACATCGAAACTGCCATAAAAAAAACACACGAATATATAAAAAAGAATAGGTTGGAATTGGAGATTGAAGTTGAAGTTAAAACCATTAGCGAGATACGTAAAGTCCTTGCCATTGGAGGCGTGAACCGTATAATGCTCGACAATTTTGATATACCTACCACAAAAGTAGCAGTTGAACTGATAAATGGTAAATATCAAATAGAAAGCTCGGGCGGAATTACCTTCGAAACAATTCGGGATTATGCTCTATGTGGCATTGACTTTGTCTCGGTAGGAGCATTAACACACAACGTTAAAGGTTTAGATATGAGCCTTAAAGCCGTTGCTCCCTAACTTCGCCAAAATTCTATTTTTTAATACGGTAATTTGATTTTCAAAATATTATATAAGAAAATTGGTATCCCAAATATACTACTCGTATGTTTCAACAACAGACTCATTATTAACCAAATATAAACAATGGGCAAGAAATTAAGCGGATTTAGGGATTAAATTATGATAAAAATAAAAGCTTTTATTGACGTTATCAATAAGAAAGTTTTAAGATTTGTTCTAAAATTACGGCAAATAAGCAGAGATATTAAACCGTCGTTTTTTTTCGGACTGAGCTTATGGGACGTAGGTTATCAGTTTTATAAAGGAATAACTCAAGGTGCAATAGGGATACGTTCATCGGCTATAGCCTTTAAGTTTTTCTTGGCAATATTTCCTGCTATAATTTTCTTTTTTACGCTAATCCCATATTTGCCCATTGAAAATTTTCAAGAAAACCTTATAATGCTTATCGGGACCATCGTTCCCGAATCAATCTTTTCTATGATAGAATCGACTATTCGCGATATTATTACCAACAAAAGAGGGTCGCTACTTAGTTTTGGTGTTTTGGGATCTCTTTACTTCTCTACCAACGGTTTAGCGACAATGATAACTGCTTTTAATGAAACTATTAATACGTTTGAAAAAAGAAGTTGGATTGCAGTTCGCATCACCTCGCTAATTTTGGTTTTAACGATATTTATCTTTGCTTCCATTGCAATTGTTTTAATTACTACCAGTGAAACAGTTTTAAGTTACCTCGTATCACACAATATTTTAAAAGTAGGATTTACTTACTACGCATTGATAGTGGGAAAGTGGATCATAGTTATTAGCTTTTTTTATTTTACAATAGCTATGATTTACTATCTGGCTCCGTCAAAAAGGTCAAAGTTCCGTTTTTTCTCTCTCGGCGCAACTTTAGCAACTATATTAGGATTATTGTTAACAATAGGATTTTCGTACTATATCAACAATTTCAGTTCCTACAATAAACTGTACGGTTCGATAGGAACTCTTATTATTGTTTTGGTTTGGCTTAGACTTAATGCAACGATAATCCTAATAGGCTTTGAGTTAAACGCAAGTATTAATAGTTTAAAACAGAACAATATTTTTACTGCGAATGATCTTAGTACATGACAAAAAAACAATTAATGATGCGTTGAGCGTGATGGTGTGAGAGATTTGGGTGTATAGACACAATGCATTACGTTTGTACATTGAAAACATAGCCTGCGTGAACAATGCGACATACTCGGTCGCTGAGTTTATCGAAGCGACCTTTCATTATAGGTAGCCTATGACTTTGGCTTCGATAAACTCAGCCGACGTATCACAGT
>DAOOBP010000143.1:0-4917 GCA_035407925.1 Salinivirgaceae bacterium | reverse complement strand
AGGTTGTTGTTGAAACGCTAAACAGCACAGAAAGAGTCGATAGTTTTATTCAACAATTTGAAAATCACAAGTTTGATTATTGCATAAACCTCTTCAGTGCCAAAGAGTCGATTTACGGCATACTCAAAGATTCAGACGCACTACAGTGGTCGTCGGTAAATGAACACGTTAGCCGAAAAATATTGCGATTAATTACGAAAACTATCATTGTTTTGGCGCATCCTGTTGAGTTTGTTAATCACAAGTCAGCCAATCCTTTGAAACTTATCTTTTCGGGCTGGCACGGTTTAATGGGCAGCATGTCAGGAGAGGCTGCAAGCAAAGGCGTAAGAATGATTTGGTACACACCTGGCATATACGAAAAGATGACAGCATATATGGACTCAGGCTTGAAAAATGCATGCAAAGACCTCGTAGGGCAAAATCACGAAGCCCCATTAAAAGCCCTCGCCGAGCGATTAGTCAAATCTCTCTACTTAATAAAAGTAGCTCAAACTGCTGACACATACCAAGGACCGTTAGTACAAAGAAAAGAACTCTTTAAGTTTCGGGCAATAAGCATGGAGCAATAATACGTTTCAAGCCCCACGGTCGCTGAGCCCCTCGGTCATTGAGCGGAGCGTTGTACTGAGCGTAGCCGAAGCGGTGCACTGAGCTTGCCGAAGTGTGTCGAAATGACTATTTCAAAACAATAAGTCGAAATCATTAATAGGACGTTTCGACAGGCTCAACGTCCGAGGGCTCGGTCACAGAGCGTAGCCGAAGCGGTGCACTGAGCGGAGTCGAAGTGTACGCGACTGAGCCCGTGCTTCGACAAGTCAATAACCATTGAAGTACAGCAGTTGGGCGTTTATGAGCCACCGCCAAGGGGTAAATACCGATGTTACAGACATTTAGTTCAAAAGAACGATAGTGAAGTTTTGACTATAGTATCTGGCCGATCGGTATTAGAGGGCTAATACAGTTGAACACAAAACATCTAAAAATAACCAAAGAAACAAATTTTACAATCCGTTATATTTAATTGATTTACTGAAACTTAAAAAGCATCAGGGAACAAAATAGAAATAGTACACGAAATATTATTAGTTTTATGTTCACGAATGTTGTATATTTGTTTTGTAAGTTGAACTCTGGAAATAACAGAAAATGAAAAATACGTTACTACTAACATTAATTTTACTCTTTTTTATCACAAAAGTGACTGGTCAGACTGTGGTAATTAATGAGTTTATGGCAAAAAACAGTAATACTATTCAAGATGAAGACGGTGATTTTAGCGATTGGATTGAATTGTATAATACAAGCGATTCAACAATTAACCTACTCAATTACTGTTTATCAGATAATATTAACAATCCTGCTAAATGGGTTTTCCCGGAAGTGCACATATTGCCACATAGCTTCATGTTAATTTTCGCTTCCGATAAAAATATATTAGATACAACAGAACTGCATACTAACTTTAAAATATCTGCGAGTGGAGAGGAGTTGCTTCTTACAAATAATTCAGGTGTTTTAATAGATCAAACGGACCCTGTTGAATTATCAAGCGATCAATCTTATTGTAGAGTTCCTGACGGTAGCACAAACTGGATTGTATCGAATACTCCTAGCCCAAATGCTACAAATAATTACTCTAATCAGTTAATCTTTTCACATCAAGAAGGGTTTTATTCAACTTGTTTTTTACTTTCAATTAACTCTGTATTAGGAGATACTGTATATTATACGCTCAATGGTGATATTCCAACAGAGAACTCTAATGTTTTTTGCGACTCTCTTTTAATCCAGGACAAGAGTACAGATCCTAATATTATTTCAGAAATTCCAACAACTCCAGAACAAAACTTAATTAGCTATAAAGCATGGGAATCTCCTAGGGAGACAATAGATAAAGCAACAATATTAAGATGTGCGTCGTATAGAAATGGCGTAAGAACAAGTAAAATATATACAAAAACATATTTCGTTGATAATGAAATTGTTGGCAAGTACTCAATACCTGTGATATCACTAATTACCGAAGATGGTAATTTTTTCAATGCCGATAGTGGAATCTATGTGCCTGGTATTCATTTCGACCTGAACAATCCTGAATTTACAGGAAATTATTTTATGAGTGGTGAAGATTGGGAAAGAGAAATACATATCGAATATTTTGAACCAAGTGGAAAACTTGGATTTTCGCAAGATGCTGGCGTTAGGATACATGGAGGTAAAACACGTCATGCTGCTCAAAAATCGCTACGGCTTTATGCAAGAAACGAGTACGGTAAAAAATACTTTAATTACAGATTGCTTCCCAACCGACAAGTGAATAAATATAAAAGATTTCTACTAAGAACCACGATGGGTGACTGGGGAGGTCAAACGATTATTAAAGATGTTTTAGCCCAAAATATTTCTGCAACACTAAATGTAGATTATCAAGAATTTCAACCTGTTATTGTTTTTCTAAACGGTGAATACTGGGGAATACATACTATTAGGGACAGAATTGATGAAAGATATATTGAATATCTGTATAACATAGATAAAGACTCAGTTGAATTTCAAGAAGACGGAAGTGTTGCCTACGATAATTTAATTGAATTTATTGAGAACAATAGTCTGATAAACAATAGCAATTATGAATATGTGAAAACGCTAATAGATATTAATAACTATATTGATTATACGATTGCTGAACTATTTTTTAATAATTATGATTGGCCCGCAAATAACATGAAGTTATGGCGAAAGATACCTGACGGTAAATGGAGGTGGATTTTGTATGATATTGATGCTGGTTTTGGCGACGAAAACTATAATATGCTGCGACATGCAACAAGAAATGACTCCTCCATTACTTGGCCCAACTCACCATCATCTACCTTTTTATTTCGAAATTTATTGCAAAATGAACTGTTTAAAACTGAATTTATTAATAGATATGCAGAGATATTGAATAATGATTTTGGTACTGATATTATGACAAATAAGTTAAATTCAATAAAAAATATTTATTCTCCTGAAATTATAAGCCATGTTAACAGGTGGAATTACCCTAATAGTTTGGATAAATGGGAGGAAGATATCGAAAACAACATACTATCATTTATTGAAAAAAGACCTTGTGCTGTCCGAGAACATATAATGAATTTTTTCAAATTAACTACTTTTGATTTTGATTGCAATTGCAGTGTTCCTGCTGGTATGGAGCCTGAGCAATTTATTATTGCACCAAACCCAAATAATGGTAAATTCTATTTATCAAATAATAATTCAAACATAAGAGATGCAAAGGTTGTAATTTACAATATGAATGGTCAAATAATACACGAAGAGAATAGTGTAGATATTCTGAAAAATGAAAAAAAATATTTTAATTTATCTGGTTTTTCAAAAAATGTATATATAATACAAATAATATCAACCAATTACTCAGAACAGAAGAAAATTATTATAACAAACTAACTACTATTGCTAACACGCTGTACAAAAAATTTCCGAAACATTAAGTTTTTTAAGAATTGTACCCTGTTTTAATTTTTTTGTAACTTGACAGGAAGTCATCCCAAATTGGTAACAATTTCTCTCTTGCGCGCTTTTGTAGAGCTTATGTGCCAAATACGACATATTCAAAAATATTTACCAACATAATGAACAGATTCAAGATTATAGTAATTGCTCTCCTCTTTTTCTCTCCTTCATTTTTTGTTTTGGCTGAAATTGCAAAAAGCACACGTTTTTGCTGTGAAATGTGAAAGATGGACAAAAGCTTAAAATGGACATCTACTATAGTCCATACTTCACTATCGTTTTTTAGCCTATGTATGTGTTAAATAGGTATTTACCATATATGGTATTTTATAAAAGGAGGAATTGTTATGACGAACTGTTATAAAATAACCACTAATGTAACACGATAATTGCAACAAAATCACAAACTAATTGTTTAAATTTATTATGTTGTATATATTTGTAGCGTATGTAGCATGTATCAATATAACAACAATATAACAACAAAATTAATTAACAAAAAACAAAACGTTATGAATATAAAAAAGCACATTCAAAAAACAGTAATGCTGATAGCATTATCTCTTCCGCTAACATTTTTATTTGCTAACAATATTCAGGTAAGCAATGTAAAACTTGTCGAACAGAACACCTTTAATCAATATACGATGGTTAAATTTGATATTAGTTGGCAAAACTCATGGCGCTTTTCTACCTTAGAAAGCAACTGGGACGCTGCATGGATATTTGTTAAATACCGAAGAAAATCAGAAACAGTTTGGCACCACGCTCGTCTAAATGATACTGGTCATGTAGCCCCTACCAACTCTAAAATTACTTCTGGTTTGTCTATAGTTAATCAACCTTTTAATGCTAAAGACAATCCTGCTGTTGGTGTCTTCTTATACAGGGAAACCGAAGGTTCTGGATCTGTTAATTACACGGGGGTTAAATTGCGTTGGAACTATAGTGCAAACGATTTAAAAGACCACGATAGTGTCGAAGTATGCGTGTTTGCTATTGAAATGGTTTATATTCCCACAGGCTCTTTTTATGCAGGAGATAACGTATATCCGGGTTCAAAATCTATCGGTTATTTTGTGACAGGCACCACAACAGACCCTTTTCTAGTCACTTCAGAAGATGCATTAACTATTGGCAATAATACAACCACTGAAATTTGGGCAACTAGTCGTATTAATCCTGCAGGAACATTGTCGGCAGAATTTCCAAAAGGATATCAGAGTTTTTACATTATGAAATACGAACTCTCACAATATATGTATAAAGAATTCCTGAATAAATTAACGCGAACACAGCAAGAAACAAGAGTTTCTGCAATTACTACCAACATGTTTATGACTGATACAGACACTGCTACCACTCCTCAATATCGAAATGGCATAAAAGTAA
>DAOOBP010000142.1:0-4932 GCA_035407925.1 Salinivirgaceae bacterium | reverse complement strand
ACTAACAAAAGGCTACTAATATACTCGACTTTCGCAAGTTGTTCAATTTGCTGATTTTCAATACTAAAACGATATGTGTATTTATTCAAATTTCTAGGAATCAATCTTTTGAGCTAGGTTGTTTGTTTTTGTTAATACAATAATCCCGAAGGGGTGACACAGAAAGGAGCAAGGTACAAGGTGAAAGTGTAATGTCATGAAAATTGATTTACCAATATCTTTCAACACTTCTACAAGCTCAGTGCGACGCTTTTAACTTTTAACTGTATAGCTATTTCACCCCTTCGGGGTTGATTAATCGTTTCCCTTTTTATAATCTATAATCATGTCATCCCTTCGGGATTGATTATCTGTTTTAGCTGAGATTTCGAATTTTAACTTCATTGTGTTAATTTACGAATTTATATTTTAAAATCAAAGATTTACAAAACGCATTAACATAGAACCCTTGCTGAGTACAGGATAAAGAGCTTGCGAAAGTTGAGTAATATAGTAAAATTAGACGACATTAGCAAGATAAGTACAAAAATAAGTTTGTACATTTTTTTGCTTTTACTTATGTTTGTAAAAAAAACAAATGACTCCAATTTCAGTTGTAATCATTACCTTTAATGAGGAGAAAAATATTGAGCGATGTTTAGAATCTGTTAAAAATATTGCCGATGAAATTGTCGTACTTGACAGTTTTTCGACTGACAAAACCGAAGAAATTTGTAAAAAATTCGGTGTGCGTTTTTTCCAACATCCGTTTGATGATTTTATAGCTCAAAAAAACAGGGCTTTGGCTTACGCTAGGTATCCGCACGTGTTGTCGCTTGATGCTGACGAAGTTCTTAGTACTAAGCTATATAACTCAATAAAAGAGGTAAAAGAAAATTGGCAAGCCGATGGTTACTATTTTAACCGACTTACAAATTATTGCGGAAAATGGATAAAGCATTGTGGCTGGTATCCCGATCAAAAACTGCGCCTTTGGGATACTCGCAAAGGCAAGTGGGAAGGTTATAAAATTCATGAAAAAGTTGAATTAGTTAGTGGCTCAACACAAATGCACTTAAAGGGAGATCTACTGCATTACTCATACCATTCTATATCAGGGCACGCTAAACAAGCGAATAGTTTTACAAATATTACAGCTGAAGCAGCATTTAATCGAGGCAAACGAAGTTCGATACTGAAAATATGGATTTTCCCGAAATGGAAATTTTTCCGCGATTACATTATCAAACGTGGATTTTTAGACGGCTATTACGGATACGTTGTTTGCAAGATTAGCTCATACGCCACTTTTTTAAAGTATGTGAAAATGAGACAAATGCAGATTGAAAACAGTGAAAGGGAAAAGGTGCAAGGTAAAAGGTACAAGTGGGGAACGGGGCGGTGAACTAAGCAAAGTATTTCTGATTTCGGATTTCTAATTTCTAATCTGGTTTGTGCCACCCTACGGGCGGGATTGAGGCTGTCTCAAAAGTATCATTTAACAAAAAAATGGCAAGGTGGCTCAGAAGTGTCCAAATGCAAGGCACTGAGATTGAGGGCGAAGGAGCGTACATGAAGCTACTCACTGGGCGAAGCCGCTACGTGCTGAGCAAAGTCGAAGTGAAGTGTACGTGACTGAGCCCGAATATCGTAATAACGTGGTTGCAGAGCTTGCATTTCAACAAGCTCAATAACCATCGAAGTACAGCAGTTGGGCACTTATGAGGCACCGCCCTACATTAAATCTGTGATTATCCGTTAAATCAGTGTTATCTGTGTTCCAATTGCTAATTGAAGTTTAACGATTGTAAAATTTTTGCTATTTCGTCTGGCTTAATGTCTGTTATACAGGAACATATATCGCTTTTTCTACATTTATTGCACTCTGTTTCTTTAACCATAACAATTGATTTGTTGCCTATTGGCTTCCAACGTCCTGGATGCATTGGTCTAATCGGAGGATAAATACCGATTGTATAAATATCGAGAATTGACGCAATATGTAAGGGTCCTGTACTACAGGCAATTAACGCGTCTGATTGGGCAATCAATGATATTAATTGAATAAGGTTCAATTGCCCCGACGTGTCGCGAACATGAGGGAAGGGGTATGCTAATGTATCTCTAAACGCTTTTCCTTCTCTCTCTGAACCAGTGAGAATGATATTGTATTTCGACGAGTCGAGTATCTCTATAAGGTTTTTAAAATTATCTAAACCCCATTCACGAGCGCTACCTTTAGATTTAGGATGTAGAATAACGTTAATTTTCTCTTTATCAATATATTCGCTTACTCCGTTTTGCTTTTCTGGAGCTACAAATCCTGCCTTTGAAGATATTTCTGGTATCTCATAGAAACAATTATCGATTAATGGTTTCAATAGCATAAAATTCAACTGACTTTCGTGCAGTTCTGAGTTTTTTCGCGATAAATTCACAAGTTTATTACAGGTCGTTAAATGAAATATACGGTGCGAAGTGCCAACTCTAATCGGAATTTTTGCTTTTTTAGCCGCTTTTGCCAACTCTTTTCTCGGGAATACATGTATTATAGCGTCTAATTTTAGGCTTTCAAGAATCTTTACTCGTTCTTTAAAGCTGACAGAAACTAATGTTTCCCAACTTACAAAAGTATCAACATTAGCGCTACATTCAACTATTGGACGCGTGTAGTTTTGCGCTAAAAAAAGTATTTCCACATTAGGATACTCTTTTTTTAACAAACCTGCTACGGGAAGTGTTAATACCACATCGCCAATGCCATCTGTTCTGCTTATCATTATTCTTTCCATACCTCTTTAATTTTCTTATTTTCAGCGTTGTACAACCATTAAACCTCTATTGTAACGGCAATTCAATGTTGTTTATTTCCAAATTTTACTTAACTGTCGTAACTGCTCTTCATTTACTTCGCTTATCGGATAGATGTATCTTTTGCTATCACTATAGGGTGTTTGATTATAGAACCATTCCAATTGCTCGTAATTAGTTAACTGTCTGCTCTGTTCGCTTTTCCACTGTTCGAACCGCTCCTTTAATCCATGAATTGTATCTAACATTTCTCGGGCTTTTACCTCCATTACGTAGGACTCGAAATACTCCCTTTGTTCAAAAATCACGTTCAGACTTCCATTGCGCAAAAAAGAGTCAAACGAATTTGGATAAAACATACTCATAATCAAACGTGCTCTACGCTGGTTCATAGGCACAACAATACTTCCCGCAATCCATTTCTTTTTTATGTTTATTTTTTCAATATCAACCGAATCCAACATAATTCTACCTTCTTTCGGCATTTGTGCCCATTTAGGATTGGCACAATGCCATGTTTGAGTCTCTAAATCAATATCTTGGGTTAATCGATAATAGCTTATTTTATGACAATCTAAACGTTGCCTGACAAATCCCCATTCTGGTCCCAAAATAAATGCTGATGGGACTTTTGCCCACATGTCTGCTTCAACTCTTTTTAAATAGGGTAAACGAAAAGTTTTTGGCTTATCGGTATGATAAACAAACCATTCTCCACCCGTAAGGTCACTTTCTACCATATCATATTCAATTCCTTCAAAATCAACAGAATCGTTAATTTCTAAAAGTTTGTATGTAAGCGGTACACTGTCATTATTTATGGCAAGCATTTCAGTCTGTTTATCAGCATCTTTTCCGAGTTTAATCAAATTTTTACTATCAGCTTCAATATAAGCAATAGTCTCTTCGAACAGTTTCAAAATAGCGTAAACTCTTGTAGAGTATGGTTTTAATGAATGTGCTTCAACCAATAATTCCACACGGTTTTGTATTGCTGAATAACCATTTGACATCATCGGTGGCGCAGGTCGTGAATACAAGCCACTTCGTGGGTTGTGCCACTCTCTGAATGACACATACGGAAACATTGGGTATCCAGCTTCATGCATTATTGGTTTAATATGGTCGAGATATTTATTTTGCCATTTGGTTTGAGCAGGGTTCATATTGCCAAGAGTTTCCATTATATATGTTATAACATATTGAAAATCTGCCCCATCAGTAACATGGCAATCAATAAAAAAATCGGGCATCCAAGTGTTATACATTTTTAGCCAGTATTGCATCTCTGGAGCATCAGCTTTGATAAAATCTCTGTTTAAGTCAAGATTTTGTGCCGTTACGCGCCATCCCACCTCCTCTGGTCCATTCTGATTTATACGGTTATATGCTCCAAAACGAGCAAGACCATCGGGATTGACCACTGGCAAGAACAGTATAGTTACGTTGTGCGGATATGATTTTTCAGCTATCATACGCTTGATCAACAACATTCCTGCATCGTTTCCGTCAGGCTCTCCGGCATGTATATTCGCCTGAATAATCAGTACGGCGTTGCCCGAATTGTGAACTTTTGTTGGCGTAAAATTCTCTTTTTGGTCAATTATTAACATAGGTATTTGTCGCCCTTGTGGAGTTTTACCAATAGAGATAAAACGTATTTTAGGTGAGACTTCTGCTACTTTATTGCAAAATTCTATTGTCTGCTCGTAATTAGATGTTCTTGTGCCTCCCGACAATTCAAATTGTATGGGAATATTTGTCGGATCGAGTGATGTCCCACATCCATAAGTAAATAAAATGACACCTAATAAAACTAAATTTCTCAAATTCATACACATGAGTCGAAAGTTAAAAGTTAAAAGTTTGTAAAGTAGAGGCTGTGAAGATAGTAAAAAAAGCTGTTACAACTTTTATCACTGTTCTAACTTGCATCACATTGTATTAAAAATTAATAGATAAAAACTAACATACTATTCATAAAATTAGTGTATTTTTGCCCGATATTTTGTAAAAATATTATTTCAGCGCTCAAATTAAAATATTTTCAGAAAAAAACACGATAAAATTGCACAGCAAATATTAAATGATAATACCATGCAAATTAAGAAAACTTTTTTCAATCTACATACTTTAATAACT
>DAOOBP010000141.1:2004-4935 GCA_035407925.1 Salinivirgaceae bacterium | reverse complement strand
AAAAAGGAGAAAAGTAAAAATGGAAAATCAAGTATTACAAAATCAAAAACACGAAGTATCAAAAGTTATTGAATTTGAAAAGAACATATCGGATTCGGTTACTAATAGAGTTAATCAACTTTCAAAGGATGGAAGATTAAACCTACCAGCTAATTATTCTGTCGGAAACGCTATTGCATCAGCGTGGTTAATTATTCAAGGAACGGTTGATAAAAACGGCCGTTCAGCATTAGAGGTTTGTACCAAAGAATCAATTGCAAATTCTCTACTTGACATGTCTGTGATGGGATTAAATCCAGCTAAAAAGCAAGGATACTTTATCGTTTATGGAAATAAACTATCATGGTTTACTTCATATTTTGGAAAATGTGCGATTGTGAAAAGGCTTAAGGGAATTGAAAATGAGCCTATTGCAACGTTAATTTATGAGGGTGACGAACTAATCCTAACGCACACACCATTAAGGGAAGAATTGGTTCTAGATCACAAAACATCTTGGGAAAACAAGATGAAAGGAAAAATTGTTGGGTGCTATGCAACAGTAAAACAAGGGGAAAACATCCGCTCTGCTGTGATGACGAAGGCTGAAATTTTAGAAGCCTGGACTAAAAATCCAAGCCCAAGTAACAGACGTGAGCATGAAACCTTTGAAGGTGAATTTTGCAAAAGAACAGTAATCAATCGCTTGGTAAAAATGATTACTCAAACATCAAATGATGATGATCTATTAGCAGAAACAATGATCAGAAACGAAGATCAACACTTCGATTTTTCCGAAACCGAAATTGTTGAAACAAAAAAGGAAATCGAGATGAACGCTAACAAGGGTGAAAAAGTAGGTTTTCCAAAAGAAGAACAAGAAATTCAACCCACAGCGTCATCAGAAGATTTTAAGACGAACGAACAAGTTGACGATGATCCAGGGTACTAAAAATGGACATCATACCAATAGCAAGTAGTAGTTTTGGTAACGCTTATCTGATAGCAGATGGCGTTACCATCCTCCTAATCGAAGCAGGAATTCGGTTAGAAAAAATACAAGAAAAGGTTGAGTTAACAAACATCAGAGCATGTTTGTTAACGCATGAGCATGGTGATCATGCTAAATTTGCTAAAAAAATAGCGAAATGGATGCCTATCTACGCATCGAAAGGAACATTCGATTGTCTAGATTTTGGAATTTACAATTATCAAAAAAACATTTTGAAACCAAACAAAATGGAGTCAATCGGAACTTTTAGAATAATTCCAATCAAGGCTTTTCATGATGCTAAAGAACCGTTTGCGTATCTTTTAAAAAGCACGATAACAGAAGAAACGTTGCTTTTTGCAACAGATACTAGGTATCTAGAAAATGTATTTGAACCGTTGGATTATATTATGATCGAGTGTAATTATGACGAGTCAACGCTACAAAGTAGATATACAAGTGGTAGTGTTACGAAAACACAATATAAACGGTTAGTTAACGCACACATGTCGTTACAAAATTGTATCAAATTATTGAAAGCTAATGATTTAAGTAAGCTAAAAGAAATCTATTTGATGCATTTGAGCGATAAAAATTCAAACGAACAATATTTTAAAAGAAAAATACAAGAAATAACGGGCGCGATGGTGGTTGTATGTCCAAAATAAGGAGTGATGATAAATGGCAGAAAAAAGAATGTTTTCAAAAAAAGTAACCGATAATGATGAGTTTATAAAATTATCTTCTTCAGCACAAGCGTTATATTTTCATCTTAATCAAGGTGCAGATGATGATGGTTTCAATAATCAAGTAGAATTGGCAATGTTCAAATCACACGCTAGTTCTGATGACTTAATCGCGCTGTTGGGAAAAAAGTTCCTTTTGAGATTCGAGAGCGGTGTAGTAGTAATCAAACACTGGTGGATGCACAACACGTTAAGAAAAGATAGATATAAAACAACTAATTATCAAAACGAATTAAAGGCATTAGGGGTTAAAGATAATGGCTCATACACGCTTCTTGAAAGCAAAAATAAAGTTGGTTGCCATTTGGTTGCCAAAGTGGTAACACAGAATAGATTAGATAAGAATAGTATAGATAAGATTAGATTAGATAAGAATATAGAAGATAAATCTTCTATGTCAGCTGACACTGACACAAAAACACCACTTATCAATTATTCTTCTATTCTTAAGTATTGGAATGAACGTTCATTACTAAAAGAAATCACAGCTATTACAGATAAACGTAAATCAAATCTACACGCAAGAATTAAAGAACATGGAGTTGAAGCAATCTATAAAATGATTGACCAAGCTAAAGATTCATCATTCTTGCGCGGGAATAACAAACAATCCTGGACTGCTAACTTCGATTGGTGCATAAGACCTAACAACTTTGTCAAAGTACTAGAAGGGAATTATTTAGACACATCTAAAAAAGGGGAAACCCTTGAAGAGCAGGTCGATAGAAAGGTCAAAGCGATGAACGAGAAGTTAGGTATCTTTGAAGAGAAAGAGCCAGAAAGGTATGTATAATGACTCAAAAAGAGGCGATGACAATTAAACAGTTAATTGATGGTGCATATCCAATAATCAAAAACAATCAAGATAGCGATCTTTCATATGTCACTATCTTGGTCGAATACGATTGTTATTTGATGTCTTTGGCGGTCAAGGAAATTATCAAAACATCAACCTATCCACCAACAATAGCGAACATTGTGAAAATGTACGAGAAAGTTAGAAATGAGCATCTGATGAAGATAGTAGATGAAATGGAAAAGAAAGGTTATTTCCCAGACACACCAAAGGGATGTTGCGATTATTGGACAGCAGTTGAGTGCGCTGAATCGGGCAAAATCAGTGATAGAGTTATGCCATACTTTTTGGAATATTCGGCAAGAGAAAACAAAAATATAAAGTGTTTAATAGGGGAACAAGCCACGAACTTGCTAAAG
>DAOOBP010000141.1:0-1904 GCA_035407925.1 Salinivirgaceae bacterium | reverse complement strand
CAAATAAAAAAACAAGAAGAAAAGGAGAACAAACATGAATAAAACATTAAAATTGAAACAAACAAAAGAGAATAAACAAAAGTTTTGGTCGCCGTTATTGGATTTATTAAAAATATCTACACCCGTGACAAGAAGTGAACTGCAAGACGCTGTAGGTTTTAGTGATAGGGCAGTTAGAAAAGAAATATCAAACATTTCAAAGTTTCACCCCGTAATTTCATACTCGAGCAAAAAAGGATATCGAATAGCAAAAGATTTCAGCAAATTAAACGTTGAAGAAGCTGCAGCCGAATGGCTAGAAGTGGAACATTCGCTAAATGAACTTAAGGCACGGAATAGGGATATAAACAAGAGGATGAAACCGCTAATTGCATACCAAAAGAAAATGGAAAAGGTAAGGCCAGAAGTGTTGTTTGAGATTGAAAAAAAGAGAGTAGAAAGGAAATAATCATGAAACAAACGTTGTTGTTAAAGGCAAAAGAACTTCAAGAAAATGATTATTTATGTAATTTACATGGAACAGTCAAAGAAGTCAAAGATTTAGGGACACACCTAGCTGTAATTTACGATCGTGGCGAATACGAACAAAAGATAGAGCCAACATACGAATATGAATTTGCAGTCATCAGGGAGGTGGAATAGATGAATCAAGTAACGTTAATTGGTAGGCTAGTCAAAGAACCAGAACTAGTAAACGCTGGTGACAAACAAAAATTAGATTTTACACTAGCCGTTAATACAAAAGTTAAAGGAAAAGCTGACTTCATCAGCTGCACAGCGTGGGGTAAAACAGCCGAGATCATGGCAAAATATCTCAACAAAGGCTCACAAGTCTGCGTTTATGGCGAGATTAAAAATAACAATTATGAAGATTCAAAAGGTGTAAAACACTATGGGATGAAAGTCCAGGTTAACAGCATTGAGTTTGTTGGTAACAAAGAAAGCAGTAACGCAGAAGTAACCGAAGATAACAGCTACGATCAAGCACCTTCTTCAATTCCATCATCAAAGACAGAGGAAAAATCGCCTTACGATTATATGCCGAAATCAACAGAGCCATTTCCAAATGTTCCAGGCAAAACTAGTGTATTAGATGATGACTTGCCATTTTAGGAATGAAGTATGAAAAAAGATTTTGAAGAATATGTAAAAGAATTATTTAGCGAACCAAAGCCAATCAAGTTAGGCAACAAAAACAAGACTGGTAAATGTGGCATGTGCGGAATAAAGGTTGATAAACTTTATCCTTGCAAAGTAGGGCAAGTTGAATTTATGATTTGTGAACGCTGCAAGTCAATAATGGAAAGGTGATATCTAAATGAATAAAACTATTGAATATTATTCTTCAGCTAAAGGGTGTATAGAGTATTTAGACCATATTATAAAACAACTTGAAGTAGAAGATGAACATCCATTATCAAATGAACAAATTGCATTTTTAACAGTATTAAGGGTTTCAAGGACTAATCATTTATTACTAGGTTATTACAAAGATAAATTTGGTGAAATAGATATTAAAGACTTTAATAAGTGGTGCGAGAAATAGTATGACAATCCAACTAATAATTAACGAGTTAAAACGAGAAGGCGTGAACTCTAAACAGCGAGTAATAGACAAGCTAGAGAACTTAACGTTAGAAGAGTTACGAACGCTAAAGCGAGACATAAACGAAAGAATATGCAAGGAAAAAGGTGAGGGGAATGCAATTTGAAGTTAAAGGCAAAATATGTGGTAAAGGTCGACCGAGATTTGTGCGTAGAGGGCAATTTGTGCAAACATACACACCTGATGTCACAGCAAATTACGAGAACTTAATCAAGTTATCATTCATTCAAGCAGGAGGGGAAATAATCAATAAACCAAAAGGGGTGTCAATCTCAATTATAGCAGGGTTTACACCCCC
>DAOOBP010000140.1:0-4973 GCA_035407925.1 Salinivirgaceae bacterium | reverse complement strand
ACAATGCAATATCTCCAAGTTTGCAGTGCTGTTTGTTTTTGCTTGCAGGTAACGTTTTGCGGCTTTGCGTTCGGGCGGGTTTCGGAGCACAAAACTGTCAACCAGCACTGCACTTGAATAGAAGCACAAAGCTCCAAGTTTGCACGTCACCCCGCCTGACGCAAAACCCGTGTTGGCAGTAGTGCTTTTAGTTCCTCTTTGCAGCATCTCTTATGGCTTGCTCCAAATTGTCTCCCTGCAATTCATATTTTTCCAATTGAGCTACATTATCTTGTCTGATGTGTAGTTGTCCTTCATTGCCCTTATTACCTCTGTGTTGACCTTTTGAGTAAGATGGATTTTCCAAGACTTCTTTACTGCTCATAACCCAAAGGACAATTTGGTCTCTGTAAACAGCAACCCAAATAAATACGTCACAGCATTGTGGTTTTAGCTGCTGAAAATTCATCAGGAAGTTTTTGTCAGTTTTTCTTGAAAGAGCTTTCATATACAGAGGTTCTTCACTGTCACTATCAACTGCCCTTGATGCTTTAACCTCAATTCTTATTCCGTCAAGCCATAAATCATAGTCCCCTGAGTAATTCGGGTCAAGTTTTTTATTGGGACTTTTTAGCTTAGAACACTTGCCCTGAACATAAGTCTGTGCAAACTTTTCACCGAATCCCCTTGGTGCAGATATTTCAAAAACCCAAAGGTTTGGATTTGCACTAATATATTCAGCCCTAATGTCTATGTATTGTTCATATGTCAAGCCACCCCGTTCAATTAAATTGCAAATCAGGTGTTCGTATTCATTAAATGGAAAATTGACTGGTCATCATCAACCATTTGAAGAACCTCTTCAAGGTCGCTTGCTGAACCAGAAAAAGATTCAATAATTTTAGTCTTTAACTCGGTAAGTTCCATCGCTTGTTTTGATTATTTGTAAATAGTTTAAGTAATCGGTTTCTGTAAATTCCTGATTGAATGAAAAGTATTCGTGGTGTATTGGAAGTAATTCAAGGTCACTTCTAAGAACCTTATGGGTTGAAAATAATTTTTTGAAAAGCCAGTTAATAATTTCGCTATTTAATAGCATAGTTAGTTGTTCGGCAGATATTCCTATATTCAAAGGAATAAGAAGATTAGCACTATTTAAGATATACCGTTGTTTTGTATCACAATAGAAACACAAGTCTGATGAGATAAACTTGTAAATTAGTTTTTCCTTTGAATGATACATTTCTAAGGGCGCGACCTGCTGAAAGTTTGAAAAATCACTAAAAATAAAAGTGCTTGGTTCTTTAAGTCCTAATTTTGTTATATCCGAACCTTTGTAAATAGGAACATAATCATCTTGCGGTTCATTACTGCAAAATCTATCATTATTCCCCGTCACTATACCTAATGCCCAATTAGCCCTGTCTTTGAGTGTTATGTGTTTTATTGAATAAAGCTGTTTAATAACTTTTGCTTCGGTCTCATTTGTCCAAAAATTAAAAATGTGTTTAGGATTTTTTTTAAAGGAATCCAATGTTCTATTGAATACATTATTTTCTGAACAACATTTTATAATGTCGTTTGGGTCAGAAGCATTGTTTTCAATAACAATGGCCTGTGCTTTGGTAACTAGACCTTTGAATGCTTTACCATAATCCACAAACCGTAGTATTTTTTTTGCCAATACTCTTTTTCGGATGTCTTCAAAAGTAGTAATGTTGAAAAATGCCTCTTGGATTAAAAAACCTAAGAATCCGTTAACTTTCAAAATAGATAAGCTCGCTGCCAAAAATAAAGACGTTGTGTCTAAACTATTTCCGCAACTATACAATGCGGAATACTTCTCTTTTGCAGATTTTTCAATTTTCTTACCCCAAGGCGGGTTAGTGAAAATGAGGTCGTAAGTGATTTTTTCTGTCTTTAATTTGTGTGCTTCATGTAAAAAATCACCAACTTTAATGTTGTGGGTATCAATACCAAACTCCTCCTTTATTCTCTGTTTAGCAATCAGCACTGCATTTTCATCTACGTCAAACCCGTAAACGTTTTCAGGTGCTACTCCCTGCCTAATTGCTTCAATAAGAAAATTACCAGACCCGCAACAAGGGTCTAAAAACGTAGAATCAGGGTTGATTTTTATGTTCTTGAACATATCTTTTACAACCCAAGAAGGAGTGTAATAAATACCCTCCTTGTTTCTATACGAATCTGCAAGTAAACTTTCGTATTCAATGCCTATCTGTTCTCCATTGAATTTTTCAATCAGCAAACTCAATTTGTCAGAAACTTCTTGATGGTCGTGGTCATCTTTTAATAATTTGTTTGCTCTTGCATTTAGTTTTTCTTTTCCTGCAACCTCAGACATAAATTTCTCAAAAGACTCCTGAGAAACAATTCCTTTACCTGATTGAAATAAGTAACCTGTCTTAATCCAATTACGAATGGTTGCAGTTGAAACATTAGCGGTTTTTGCCGCCTGTTCAATTGTCAGTCCGTATGTTTCTATTTCACCAAAAATATTTGTCTGCATAACTCAAATGTCGTTAAAATTGTCGCAATATTGGGAGATGTCTGATTTTTTAGCATTACTGCCAACGGGATGAGGCTATGAGCAGTGGCGAAATTTTCGCAAACCATTTGCACAAAGCACCGTACTGCAAAATTACGAAAAAATTTTAATACAGTGTGATTTTCTTGCCATTGCATATAGCCTGTGTTATGCCTCGTTCTTTCATTTCTAATTATTAAAATTTGTTGTTAGATATATATAATCTACAATCATAGACATGATATAACTATTCTATACCTAACTTTTTGAAGAATATTTTGTTTCGCATTTTTGCATCTTCTATAAGTTTTCTGAAACTGATAACTTCAATATATACATTGTACCCTTTATGGAAGCCCAAATACCCTTCTCCATCAGGACTTGAAGTTAATGAAAAATCTTTTAAGGCAAATTCATCAATTTTATCGCATCTATCTGCTACAATGTAAATATAAATTGGTGTTTCATTTGATACTTTTATCGGTTCTATCCCTTCTGGCATTTCATATTTCCCTGCCTTGATTTTTTCTGCATATTGACAGGCTTGTTTCAAAGGGTTTTCATTATCAGGGTAATTTGTCCTTTTGGGTCGCTTAAATTCAAATATTGTTATTGGGCTATTAGTAACATTCTCCCCATTACGATATGCAAGCCTATTATGAAAAATAACTAAGTCAGGCTCTTGTGTTTCTTCTTTTGAAATCACTTTATCTGAAGCAGCATAACGAGAAAAAACCAACCTTTCATCAAGCAACCATAGATTATGATATTCATAATCCAAAGTTTCGGAAGTTTGTCCCATTGGAAAAATTAAATTGTGTAATTCCTTTTCCAAATGCGGTTTATTATCTGATTCCTTGCGTTTTCGTAATTCGTCAAAAGTATCAACTATCAATTTTCTGTTGCAAACATAATGTGCCAAATCATTTTTCCCATCTTGAGAAACACGAGAGATAATTTGCCGAAACTTATCATCAGTTGCAGATTCTTTATTTTCAATAATTTCTTTAATCTCAATTCTCGTTTCCTGTTCCTTTTTAAACTTGAATTTTTGAAATTCAAGTTCTATTTTTTCATCGGAAAGATTTGTAGGCAGATTCGTAAAATCAAAATCATTCAAATAAAATCTATGCCATGGAGCCTTTGAATTGATATAATTCCGTACTATCTCGGTTTTCTTTTCAAATCGAGATTTTACATCTTCTTCAAAAAATGATTTTACAACATTAGCAACTTCTTTTTCTATTTCAGCTTGTCCTAATGGATATAACCTATCGCCTGTATCTTTTGCAAAATCAAATGCTTCTCTTTCTAACGATACATTGTTATTCAAGTATTCCCCTAACACATACGCCTTTATAATAAAATTTTTCTTTGTATTGTTTATTTCATCATAAAACTCATCTTGAAATTCAGGAATATATGTTTGTAAAGTTGTTTCTGTAACTTCTCTATTGTGAGCCGTAAGAACAATTTTGCTTGATAATTGAGAAAAATAAATCTTATATATTTTTACTGTAAAAGTATATTCTAAATTCTCAAAATTACTTTTTATTGTAATGGGTTGTTCTCCAACTTTTGAAATCGAATTGCTGTCGCTAACATAATCGTTCAAGATATATGCTACTGTATTATCACTCTCTTTCAAAGTAATTTGTGGAACACTAAACGAAGTGTCAACAAAAAACACTAACAGTTTTTCTACAAGTTTACGGGCAATAACATCTAATCCTTTGTCCAACTGTTCTTTTTCAATGATATTCTCTAATATCAATTTTGTTCCCGTCGCGTGTGTAGTAGCATTGCCTATTTCTTCGTCAACAATTATTTCATCTTGTTTACCAAATCGAAAATTACGAAATTTATATGTGCTATTTTCGTAGTAAATACTATGGATCTTTGCATCATTAAAGTATTTTAAATACATAAAACGTCCAAAACCTTTTCCTCCAAATTCAATTTTAGCATCACTCAAATAGGTGTCAAATGAGTCTCTGTTTTTCTGTGAAAATCCTATGCCATTATCAATAATTTCAATGCTTTTGATAGATGGTTTTGTAGTGTCAAATTCAAGAACTTTCTCACGATAAACAATAATGTCTATTTTGCCATTCGGTTTTCCGTTAATGGCTTCAATAGAATTAACAACTGCCTCAATAATGGGAGTATAAACATTCGTTTTACTTTTTATGTTTTTGACTATTCCTAATATATTTATTTTGCTCATAATTAGCCTGCCTTATTGTAAGACAATTAAAATAATCCATCCAAAATTCTCGGCAAATCTTCATCTAAATTACCGTTGTAATCTTTATGCGGAATATTTAATTTTTCAAGTGCCAACTTAAAACGTTTGTATCCGCTTTTATCTCTTAATGCCACCCAATTAACGCCCAATTGGTCGCACTGATTTTTGTTTTGTTGCGAAAGCGTATCGGCAACAAAC
>DAOOBP010000139.1:0-5052 GCA_035407925.1 Salinivirgaceae bacterium | reverse complement strand
CTGTCAATTAACTCCTTGTCATGTAACGTTTCTTTTTAGAATGAGGCATAACGGTTGAGGCTAAAAGCTGGCGGGCATTTCAGAGTACGTTACTATCAATCTGCGATGAAGTTTAATAACTGCCATACCTTTCAAATTGGTACTTTCTGCCCGCTTGATTTTAGCCTATGTTATCTGTCGTTTTAATTATTTATACTCCTACCTTTTCTATATTATTTGTATTTGTTCTTGCGACATAAACCCCAACCTTGGACTTTGATTCAGAATAATCAGGAACTTTGGTAGGGGATAACGGTATTATTTCTTCTTTTGTTTGTTCAATTGTAACTTCTTTTTCAGCTTCTGTATGATATTCAAAATCATTTGGGATAACTATTCCCTTTTTCAAAGTCGTTTTTTGAAAATCTATTGAACGAGCAGGATTGGGGATATTAAAATATTGTTGTAAGTTATTCCAATCGTTATTTCTGATTGTAGCAATATCACGCAAATAAAAACTTACCCAAATTTCACCGATTTTAAAATTTGGTTTTACCTGTTCCAATTTCTGTTGCGAAATTTCGACATATTTTTCATCCAGTTCAAAACCTATATATTTTCTGCCGAGCCGTTTTGCCGAGATTGCTGTTGTGCCCGTTCCTGAGAATGGATCAAGCACAATATCATTTTCGTCTGTTGTAAGTAATATTAATCTGTCTAATAAATGCAATGGTAACTGACAGGGGTGCGGGTCACGTTTGGAGTTGTGTTTAATTCTATGTATGTCTGTCCAGACATCAGAAACCAAGGGACCAAAAGGGTGTAATCCGTCTTTCTTCCCGCCATAATCTTTCCACAAATATCCTTGTTTTCTATCGCGCTTATGAGGGTAACGTAATTCGTGAATTTTTGCTCCCTTTACTTCTTTTGTATAAAACAAAATACCATAATGTGCTGGTTGTAAGGATTTTCCCATTGGTGCTGTGGGTGCATCCCACGAAATCCAATGTTTGAAATAAGCAAATTTATTTAGATAAGTAGCAAAAAAAGTTAGCCATTTGGGTATGTTGTGCAAAAAAATAGAACCTGTTGGTTTTGTGACTCGTACCATTTCTGCAATCCATTTTTCACACCAGTCAAGATATTCTTGAAATTCTAAATTGTCTTTATAACTTGTATATTTTTTTTGTAAGTTAAAGGGTGGGTCGGCAAAAGTCATATCCACAGAATTGTCGGGAATATTTTTAAATAAATTCAAACAATCGCCTTGTAGAATTCTATTTAAATACTTGTCTATCATTTCTTAAATGTTTTAATTAATAGTTTCTCAAATCTCTGTAGTTCGTCTTTATGGAACGTAAAAACATCTTCATAAGCCGTTACCATTCGTTTCAAATCTCCCTTACGAACATACCAACCAATGCCATCAATAAAACCTATAAAAGATGCTTTTGGATAATGCTCTTTGATTAAAGAGTCAATTGAAATTTCAGTTTTAGATTTGTCGCCTTGTCCAGAAGAAGTTGTTGCTAAAAATGAACTCTCAACAATGATAAGTGGATTTTCTTTGTTGGGAATAATAAAATCCATTGTTCGTTTATTGTCAGGAGCATTGCTGATTAGTTCTGTTAAGTCGCCTGTTTCGAAAGTCAATCCCAATTTTTCCAATATTTCTGCAATTACTATTTCCGGATTATTGCCTTTCATTCCGGAATAACTGCCCTTTTCTTTATAGCGAATAATTGTATCTATCAATTCAGGAATTTCAAAATTGAGTTTGGATATACTTAATTTTTTTAACTCAAAAAGTGGAATTGTATTTGCTAAAAATGGAATAGAAGCCCCTTCAAAGAAAAGATTTACTAAGCCTTTACGAAAGTGCTCGTTAGATTGTATCTTTTTTAAAATTGTACTATCTGACCATTCGTAAATATTATCAGGATTTTTTTCTTTATACCACTTATCTTTATATACAAGAGAATTAAGTTCTGGGTCATCAACTATTCGTATAATAGTGGTAAGCCGTTTTAGATATTCATTTGAAAATCCTGTTAAGGCTAATAAAGCTCTCAAGCCGTTTTCTTTTTCTTTCAGTAGCCATTCAAAAATCTCTTTTCTAAGTCCTTCCGTCTCGACTTTGTTTTTGACAATCAACAAGGTTTCTTTTAATGAAATAATATAACCTTCGTAATCTTCCTCAAATTTCTGATTTATGAAATAAAAGGTGTTTTTCTGAATGACGGTCGTAAATTTATCTTCAACGCTTTTCATTTTTATATTTTCCTGAAAATTAATATATATTCGTCTTTCATCGTATTTCTCATTCCTTTAATGGGTTTAAGAATAGATTTTACTAATGGCAAGTCGTATTTTTTTGCAGATTCAATAATAGTTTGTTCTAATCGTATTCCTCCTGTCTGATTTGTATTTGAGCCTATAATCATACAAAAATACTTGTCTTTTTTTAGTACTCTCGAAATTTCAGTACAAACCTTATCCATATCGACAAAATAGTTGTTTAGTCTTTCTGTTTTATTTTTACCTCTTAATCCTATCAACTTGTTTTTCAACTCTTTTGTGTCATAGCCTAAAAAATCCAATTGGTCTTTGTCGTTTTCTACATAATCTATTGCAAATGAATATGGTGGCGAAGTTATCACGCAATCAACGCTTTCTTCAGGCAAGCCTATTTTAAGAGCTTCCGAATTGGGTAAAATTTCAACTGCACCAACTTCACATTGATTATAATATGGATTTCTCAAAGTTGATTTTACGGTTTCTACATAACGTGGTAAAACTTTTTCAAACAGTTGTTCATGATTGGAGCGTACTACACGCTTTGAATATCCCAAAGCATCTAACCACGCTAAAAAGGCAAGATTATATATTTTTTGTTTTTTAGTATCTTTTATTTCTGTAATTCGTTGTAAAACATTACCTTTTTTGAAAAAATCAAATAACTTTTTATGGTCAAATGGAGTGTCTTCCAGTAAGTCAGCATCAATCGTCAGTGATTCATATTTGACTTTTATCATAAATTGGCAAAACGGACTAATATCGCAAGCCACGGAATTTATACCCATCAGAGATGCCTCAACATTAGCAGTTCCACTACCCGCCATTGGGTCTAAAATTGTTTCGCCTTTTTCTACTCCCAAAATATTTAATAATCCTTTAATCAGTTGCGGGTGGAATTTCCCTCTATATGGAAAAAGTCCGTGAGTGGCGTAACCTGTAGAAAATTGCCCTGCTTCAAAATATGTTTGAGTCTGTGCTGACCTGTTTTCGTTTATTGCCTCGTTATAATTTGAATACAACAAATAATGCCTTGTGTATTCATTATCAATAGATTTTATAAATGCCGAACGTTCTATGAGTTGCTCTTTGGAAAGACAACTAAATTCTAAATAAGCCATTTCGATTTCAAACAACTCATCTACACTTGGTAAAAGTTGAATGTTGTTACCAAAGGCTTTGGATATGAATGAGGGGATGGTGTAGAATGTTGAATTTGTCATTTGTCGGATGATTTACTTTTATGAATACTTTTCTTTGCCTTCGTTTGGATATTTTTTGATAATTTCATATTTATTTTTCATTTTTTTTGCAATACTTATTGCCTTATCCGCCACTTTCTGTTCATTATCAACTACTTCCGCAACTTGCTCAGCAAGCCAAAGAGCAAGAAGTTCTTCTTTATCCGTTTGTAGCAAATCGGCAATAACCACAACTTATTCGGCTTTGGCTCGTCGTTTACCTTTTTCTATTTTGCAATAGGTAGCCGTATCAATATCCAAAGTTGCTGCCAATTTCCGTTGCGGTAGTTGTCGTTCTTCTCGTAACTGTCTTATCCGTTCTACAAATTTCATAATATTTCAATGTGTTTATATCTTGACGTATTTTGTCAAAAATACAACTTTTACACGAATTAGATGTTGATTCATTAGGATTGTTATCAACAAAATGATTGACAACTTTTTGTATGGCTATAGTGTTTTGTGGAAATGACAGATAACGGTTTGGCGCTTGGCGCAGTGGCGGATTTCGGAGCACAAAACTGTCAATACACCACAAAAGTTATGCGAGGTAGAACGTTCAATTAACCACGTCACCCGCCATTGAGCCAAACGCCTGTTACAAGCTGGGCTTTTTTTATGTCTGTTGTTTATTGTCAATGATTAAGTCGTAAGTTAAAGTTTGGAACGTGATATAATTTTGATTTGTCAATAGTTTTTGTAAACCCTTGAGCTATAAAGTCTGCTTTCTTAGTCGCAAAAAGTGCATCGTCAAATCGTGGGTCAAAAAGCAATTCATCAAGTATTGAGTTAGGGTCAAAATTATATTGATAAATTCTGCTTGTCGTGTCGTCTGTTTCGCTATTAGCTGAATAAATTAGTCG
This sequence comes from Salinivirgaceae bacterium, assembly GCA_035407925.1. Lineage (GTDB taxonomy): Bacteria > Bacteroidota > Bacteroidia > Bacteroidales > Salinivirgaceae > JAAYQU01. The sequence goes on along the minus strand of DAOOBP010000139.1, from coordinate 674 downwards.
CACTTCATTTTCGTGAATAAATTCTGTCCGTTTTACTAAAAGTGTCTGAACAGAACCTGCTCCGTTTGTGTCAAAAATCATCTCTAAATTTTCAGGGTCTTCAAAAAAGGCTTGAATTTGAGCCGAAGTTTCATAGTTGATTTTGCCAATATAAAAAGCAATCATAGCCCATTTATAGGTTGGGTCGTAAAAGTTGTCGAACAGTTTTCTTAAAGTTGTTTTTACTCTAACACCGTCTTTGTTAGGTGAGTAAATTCTCCACAAAGCATCTGTTTCTTCCGTGTTAAGTGTCCAACATTGCCCATAAAACTTTTCACGGATACTGTCGAACGAAACTGTTCGTCCATTAGTTAAAGTCGCTGTCTGTTGAAACACCAAATTTTCAAACGGGTCGTCCCACATTAAAGGTTTAACTAACGTATTTTTCTTGTCGTTAAATACTTGTGTCAATCTGTCTATGGGATATACTCTATAAATTGGAGTGTCCCAGTCAAACCCTTGGTCAAAGTTTAGTATGCACTTTTGTTTGAAGTGTAAGTTTTCGTTGATTTCGTCTTGTGATAATGCCATTTTATTATTTGTTTTTTCGGTCTGTTGTGTCGTCCGTTAGTCTTGCTTGTAACGGTTCGCACCTATACGCAGGTGGGACTTTCTTGCACCAAACTTTCCTACGA
>DAOOBP010000138.1:0-5071 GCA_035407925.1 Salinivirgaceae bacterium | reverse complement strand
AGATAATTCTCTAAAGCAAAGTCGTAATCCTTTTCACGAAAACCAAATTCGGCATATTTTTTTGCAAGTTCTATCTCAGTATCCTGCGCAAAACAAGGATAACTAAAAAACAAAAAAGAGATTATTATGCCTACTGTCGCTTGCATCAATCGTTTTCTGCAAAATGACGCAACTATATTTGCTTTTATCATACAATTGACTGTTGTGTTAACTTAAAAGAGCATTTTATTGTTTGCTTTAACTTATAGGTTTTCGCAATTATACGAAAAATTACTGATAATTAATGATTTTCAAAACATTCTTTCGTTCATAGACCTCTTATTTTTCAAACTAAAAATCTATTTGACAATAAGCGGTAAACCCCAATATCACATACTTCACCCTCCTAATATCACACATCCTATGATACTGATGTGCAAATTTACATTTAATATATTAATCAAACAATTTTATGCGCCAAAAATCGCAATAGGTAGATTCAATTAACAATGCTTGCACTGAGCTAAGCCGAAGTAAGCAATTTACAATTAAATCAAGAGGCTAAAAATTCAGCTAATAGAAAGTATATAATTATCAGAATTTCAGCGTTTTGTTTATATTTACATATTATCTAAATTTTCCAAGTTTGAAGTTAATGCATGTGTAATATTATGGATTCTAAACTCTTTTTCTTAAGTTTTCCTGTTTTTAATATAGACACTATGTTTTCTATCATATCTGTATAACTGAATTTTTTAACCATCTCTTTCGCTCCGTTTGATAGTTCCATATATAAGTCAGGGTTTTCTGCAATTTTTATTATTGTTGCGACAATTTTATCCAAATCGTTGTATGGCAAGTGGTAGCCGTTATATCCGTCAATAACAAGTTCTGAAATTCCTCCGCGTGGAGGAACAATAACAGGGAGTCCATAAGTCATCGCCTCTAAAGCGGTCATTCCAAACGATTCTAACCACTTATCGGGGTGCGACAGGTTAAGGACTACGCTTGCTCGCGCATAAAATCTGTGAACATTAGGCTGCGAGCCGTGTACAGCAAGATTTTCGCTAAATCGAATATTTTTAAAAAAAGAGTTTATTTCATCGTCAGTGGCGTTCAATACTAATTCAAAACTATATTGAGGCAACAATCTGGCTATCTGAACAAATTCAATTACACCTTTGTATATCTTTAAGTTACAGAGCATTAAGACAATAAACTCGTCTCTATGATAATTTGGAATAGTATTTTTGACAAATCGGGGCGACAGGGCGTTATGCACAACAAATCGTCTTGGTGCATCAATTAGTTTTTTGATTTTTACAAATTCTGACACATAAATAAGATCGTGTGCTGTATGTTTTGCAATCCATTTACACCACACTTTTACAAACAGGGGTTTTGTAGATATTTCGTGTACATGAAAAACTACTCTCTTTCGCATTAAACGAGCAGCTAATGCAGCTCCCCAAGGCATCAACGTATTGATATAAAAGATAACATCTTTATTGTAATATCGTAACAGCTTGAAAAAGAGTATAAATTGCGATATAAAAAGATAAAAAACTAACAGAAACGAATTATTTGATTTACGATAGTGGTAGTAACGTCTCTTAACATCAGTAAAAGTTGATAAAAAACCTCTATGTTTCGAATTTGCCAAATATAATTCAATATGATAGCCATTTTCTAATAATCCTTCAATTATTTCAGCAATAATAAGTGATGTTCCGCCAAAGTCATTATGTGTATGCACGCAAACTATTTGTTCGCTGGTACTTGTAATACCCTTATTTTTAGTCGGCATGGAATGTAAATTTACACCGCAAATTTAAATAGAAAATTTTGATGAAAACACAAATCTTACTTAAAACAACTTTTTGTTACAAAGCAAAAAGCATTGTATTTATGAAACTATTATTGTACTTTTGTGTTATACCGATTGGACAGCTACTATAGTCCAAACTTCACTATCGTTCGTTTGAACTATGTATCTGTTACATCGGTATTTACCATTGTAAAATTTTAAAAATATTGGACTATTTTAAAATTACAATTGGTATTACTTAAAGCATAACAGTATAAAGAGCATATTATCAATCCCGAAGGGATGACAAGATTATATAAAACAATAAAACTGTGACTAAAAAGAGTTTAACCTATACGGAAAAAATTCAAGAGATTGAGTCAATTATTGAATTTATCGAGTCAAATCCGACCGATATAGATATAGTTCGTAGTAAAATATCGCGTGCCATTACACTGCTAACCGAGTGTAAGTCGGAGCTACAGGAAACAGAGGAAGATATTCAAAAGCTATTTGATAAATCCGAATAGTTGGCAATATGGTAAGCTGCTAATTTTTTTATCGGATTCTCAATTATCGAGAAAATATCGTAGCCTCGAGCTTTTGCAACGGCTATTAAGATTGGTTTAAAACCACCAGCTACTCCTCCTGTAAAAGCTATGGGTAACTCTTTATTACTGAGCAACAAATTACCATAATAATCAAAATAATCGTGGAAAGCTTGTTGTACTAATCTTCGTACCGAATCAAAAGTTGTTAGTTTGGAAATCTCATTGCAGAATGATGCTATTTTTTTATTTGGTTGCTTCGAATTGTAAACATCATTTATTAAATCAATTGCATTTGGCAAATTATCGTTTGAATCTAATAGCTTAACCAGTGAGTCTGGGAACTTTCCACTATACCAATTTCTAAAAAATCGATTTGCAATATCAACACCGCTTCCCTCGTCTCCCATTGCCCAGCCAAGTGACGGTATAGGCATCTTCATTGTTTGATCTTTCCAGACAGCCATTGAAGCTCCTGTTCCTAAAATTCCCACAATGCCCTGCTGACTCCCATATAGAGCTAATCCAGAGGCTATTAAGTCTGACTGCACAATTATATCAAACAGTGGAAATCGTTCTTTAAGCCAATGAAATGTTGTCTCTTGCCTTGCTTTAGTAGCGCAACCAGAACCATAAAAAAATAACTTCCCCGATTTATTCATTAAAGTTATGATTTGCTCATAATCATTTGGTGAGAAACTATCAAGATTATCAGGATGAAGTCCTGATGTTTGAATAGTTCCTTTAAATTTGGGCGATGAGTAGTACCAAACTGTTTTGGTTGAACCGCTATCTGCTACAATAATCACTTAAAAAATATTTTATGTTGATATGTTTTGATTTCGAATTTTTGGAACACAGAATACACAGATTTAACGGATTTACACGGATATATGATATCGGATTTATGAATGTTTTTGGAGGCTGTCTCAAAAGTCTCATTTTACAAAAAAGTGATAAGGTGGCTCAGAAGTGTCCAAATGCAAGGCGCTGAGATTGAGGGCGAAGGAGCGTACATAAAGCGATGCGCTGAGCGTAGTCGAAGTGTACGTGACTGAGCCCGAATATCGAAGTAACGCAGCAGTTGGGCGCTTATGAGACACCAACCCTACATAAAATCTGTGATTATCCGTTTAATCTGTGTCATCTATGTTCTAATTACTTCTAATTTCTAATTTCAACTGAATATAATCACATTAACAAAGTTCTTTATTTACACACACTCCTTATTTGCAAAAAAATGGTTAAATATTATTGCAATTATCTCCAAAAATTGTATTTTTGTGCTGGGTAAGTTCTGTACGACCAGCTCCCACCAAATCCCCCAGGTTCGGAAGGAAGCAAGGGTAGGTGGTCGTAGCGGTGCGATACAGGGAGCTTACCCTTTTTTATTTCTCCTCGTGAAATACGTGAACAAATCCTTTAAGTGGCTTTATATTACTATCTTCGGGCGTTATTACATAAAAGTAAACCCCGGGCCTAACAACTGATCCTGCACTATTTCTTCCATCCCAAACTAATTGTGTAACGGTTAAGTTAGGTTTATAAACTAAAGCGCCAGAACGGTCGTATATCTCTATGGAGAAAGGAATTGTACTTTTAACAATAAAATCGTCGTTTACTCCGTCATTATTTGGTGTAAACACGTTAGGCGCTTCAAAGAGTTTAACTGTAGTAACAGTTGTGTCTATCTCGACATCGCAACCTCCAGCATCTCTCACATTTAATTTCACACTTTGGACTCCTTCATTATTAAATTTATGTGAGTGGATTGAAACATCTTGAGGAAGAGTTGTGTTTTGACCATTAATTGTCCAGGTGTACCAGTGTGGCGCAATTGATAACGGATTGTTAATGCTTGCCGACATATTGAGAATATATGTAGCCGAAGAATGAAATTCGATTATTCTATTAACGTATGTTTCAAACAATTGCGAAACATTAATAATCAAAGTATCAGTATGTGGAGAACCATTTACACTTGCGGTGGCGATTATAGTTTTTGATTGTGGTGTACTAAATGTAACTCTTTGAAATCCTATACCATTCGCCGTTGAATCTATAACAGTAGCGTCTGCAGGATATTTCCATTTTACCGAAGTCAAATTTTGTGCTACGTAACGAAATTCAGCTGTGTCAGTTATACAAATTGGGTTTTTCTTTATCTCAAATTTTTGTGCTTGCGCATTTAATCCGCTACAAATAAGTAAAAGAAGTAATATTTTCAGGGATGTTGTTCTCATTTTATTATCATCTTTTGTTAAGAGCTAAAACAGTGCTAATACCGATTGGTCAACTACTATAGTCCAAACTTCACTATCGTTCGTTTGAACTATGTGTCTGTAACATTGGCATTTACCATTGTAAAATTTAAAAAAGATTGGACTGTTTTAAAATTACAATTGGTATAATGTGTCCACTTGCAAACTTAATCATTTTTGTTTATATGCAGATAAAAATAAACATCTAATTTATGACATAATTTTTTTTCTTGACGTGCTCACTCTATAAAAGCACGTGAGCAAAGAGAATTTGTAATACCGATTGAACAGCTACTATAGTCCAAATTTCACTATCGTTTGTTTGGGCTATGTGTCTGTTTGTTTGGGCTATGTGTCTGCTACATCGGTATTTACCATTGTAAAATTTGAAAAAGATTGGACTGTATTTAAATTACAATTGCTTAGTACATGACAAAAAATAATTGATGGTGCGTTGAACGTGATGGTGTGAGAGA
>DAOOBP010000137.1:0-5130 GCA_035407925.1 Salinivirgaceae bacterium | reverse complement strand
GTTCAAACGAACGATAGTGAAGTTTGGACTATAGTAGCTGTCCAATCGGTATTAATTCCTTAATGGTTCAAAAATAAATAGTTGTGGGTTCAAATGGTCACTTTGATACTTCGGCTAAACCCAGTACACCGTTCTACCCAGTGACCGTGATACGTCGGCTGAGCTTGTCGAAGCCAAAGTCATAGGTACTCATATTAAATGATTACTTCGACAAGCTCAGTGACAGTTGATACAGTGACCGCAAAATCTGCGTAAATCCGATTAATCTGTGTCATCTGCGTTCACATTGTTAATTTAGTTTTGCAACAATAGGAAGTCTGCGTCCAAAACCAAAAGCCTTAGAAGAGACCCGAAGTATCGGCGGCGCTTGCAAACGCTTATATTCCGAACCGTTTACCAATCTAATTACCCTTTTTACAACATCTGTGTCAAAACCTAAGTCAATAATTTCATGCTCAGACATCTGTTTCTCGATATAGTTAAACAAAATTTTATCTAACACATCGTAATCGGGCAAACTATCGGTATCTTTTTGGTTAGGGCGCAATTCTGCTGATGGTGGCTTTGTTATTATATTGTTCGGAATTATAGTTTGTTTAAAATTAATTAGTTTAGCTAACGAATAAACTTCGGTTTTATAAATATCGCCAATAACGGATATAGCGCCGACTGAATCGCCATACATGGTTGAATATCCAACTGCAAATTCACTTTTATTACTGCAATTTAAAACTATGTATCCAAATTTATTGCTGATAGTCATTAACAAAGTCCCTCTAATACGTGCCTGCAGATTTTCTTCGGCAAGTCCGAAAGGTAAATCTTTAAAAATTGGTTGCAGGTTTTTGCGATAATTATCAAAAAGAGAGTTTATATGTATTTGATGATATTCAATACCCAAGTTTTTAGCAAGTTGCATCGCATCAACAACCGAATGGTCGGAACTAAATTCTGATGGCATTAATAACCCAATAACGTTTTTATTCCCTAAAGCTTCTGTTGCCAAAGCAGCCACAACAGCTGAATCTAAGCCACCAGATAATCCAATCAAGGCTTTTGAAAAACCGTTTTTAGCAAAAAAATCTTTAATACCTAAAACTAAAGCCTCTCTAACATTTATTAGCGAATCTGCTTGGACAGTGGGTGGTTTAACGGTTTTGTTAATATTTGAAAAATCAAATATTTGCGTATCTTCCGAAAAACCCTTCAACTGTACAGCAGCTTTTAAATTTTGATTTAAGACTAACGACTCTCCATTGAAAATCAAATCACCATTGCCGCCAACTAAGTTTACATTTATTAACGGAATATTGTATTTTGAAACTGTTTGTTGGAATAGCTCTATCTTTTTATTTTCCTGTAAATATGAAAATGGACTTGCCGAAATATTTATGATAAGCGAAGGGTTTAACTTTACCAAATTTTCAAGCGGATTGTTTGTACAGCGCTCTATATTTCTGTGGGAATCGAATAAATATTGACCGCACGAAATATCATCGCCTATTGTAATGGCGACAGGAACTCCTTTTATATCAACAATATCGAACTTATTGTTTGAGTTGAAATATCGACACTCGTCAAATACATCGTAATTTGAAAGAGCGGTTTTGTGTACTATGTGCTTTATTATACCGTTGTCTAAAACGTAAGCAGAGTTGTATAGTTTTTTGTTTGCGTTACTGCTGGATATTGAAGGGGCGCCAAGAATTATGGCAATATCGGTGGTATGCAGTAAAATATCGTTGATTGCTTTTTGAGACTTTTCTATAAAACTTCTGCTTTTAAGCAAATCTTTGGGAGGATATCCACAAACAGACAGCTCTGGGAAAATCACCAAATCGGCTCTTTTCGCTTTTGCATTTTCAATAGCTTCAACTATTTTTTGAGTGTTCAACTCAAAATTCCCAACATGAGTATTTATTTGTGCTAAAACAATCTTCATATTATTGTAATAATTTTTTGTTTGAAAACGGTCAACCTATATCAGGAATTACAATTTTCAACTTTTGTAGAGACAGGGCATGCCCTGTCTCTACTTTACAAACTTTTAACACTTCGGCTTTGCTCAGTGCATCGCTTTTAACTTTTAACTATATTAGAACACTATCCCTAAAGTTAAGCCTAATCTGTAATAGTAAACATGATCTTCCTTGCTGTTTTTATCTTTAGTTAAATCTGTTAAACCACTTGAAAATGAAAGCATTGCTTTAATAGCAGTGCTGCCACCCAAGCTGTACAAAATTCCTCCTCCCAGAAAGTATCCAGCTGAAAACATCGATATTTCATCTTTTGCAGTTTCTCCATTAACATTAATGCTACTGATATTAACTTTTGTTTTAATGCAGTAAGCTGGTAAAACGCCAATTTCGCCTGCTATTGTTGTATAGCCTATTTCGCGAGAACGAAAAGAAAAGCCAAGTGGAACCTCTATTTGTTGCATTTTATAATTTACAGAAGAACCTGTACTTATGGAAGAATAGAGCGAATCGTATGTTTGGAAACTAAACGGAGAGTTGTATTTGATATTAAAATTCAGGTGCGACATTCGAATGCCGGTAAGAAAGCCCCAATTTTGTCCTCTTAAAGCCGTAAGCTTTGCTCCATAAGATATTCCGGCAGAGACGCCATCATTTATGGCACTTTTGGTATTAGTAGATGCCCAATTTATCGAAGGAATAATATCTATACCAAAAGAGAGTTTTTTCTCCTGTGAATAGACCGAAATAGATGTAAAAATTAGAAATGCTATGAGTATCTTTTTCATTTACAAGGTGTTTAGTTTGTTGTTACTCTATGTAATGCGGGCGGTAAAGATAACGCTTTTTTGAAAATAAATTTTGTTGATAGTATTTAAAATAATGAATAACCGTATATTTGCCTATATTGATAGAACAGAAAAACTTTTTCAATACCACATAGATACATAGAAAACTTGTTTTACACATAGTAATAGCGGTATCTCATAAGCGCCCAACTGCTGTACTTCGATGGTTATTGAGCTTGTCGAAGCACGGGCTCAGTGCCTTGCATTTGGACACTTCTGAGCCACCTTACCACTTTTTACTAAAATGATCTTAGTACATGACAAAAAATAATTGATGGTGCGTTGAACGTGATGGTGTGAGAGATTTGGGTGTATAGACACAATGCATGTGTCTGAACGTTGGAAACATAGCCTGCGCGAACAATGCGACATACTCGGTCGCTGAGCTTGTCGAAATATAAACTCAGCCGACGTAACACAGTCACTGAACCTGTCGAAGAAAGGTCTTTAAGCGGAGTATTTAGGCTCTGCTCGATTAGCGAGTAAAACTATTTGTTACATGTTTTTCAAACGCCTTATTTCCAATGACATACAAATAATTGTAAATTTTTGTCATGTACTAAGTAAAATGATACTTTTGAGACAGCCTCTGTTTGGAAATAAAAAAACTTATTGGATGTTTTTGTCGTTTAGCCACTATATAATAAATCCTGTTTTTCATATCTTTACAAAAGTTATTTTCTCGCTCACTACTTGCAAAAATAGTAAGAAAAGCAAAAGTGATTTTTTGAAATAAACTTCTAATATCTAATTTTTTTAATAAATCATTAACATTTATAATTTCTTAAATTGACATATATAATTGATATTCAATATGTTAAAAAGGTTATTAAAAGTACTACGTTTAATTTATAAAATACCTATTGCATTATAATTATTTTTTGTTTTATTTTACAATACGAAGTGACTGAAATATAAATATTAACTAAAATTTATTGTTATGGAAAAGTTTATACTATCATTTTTATTATGCGTAGTGTTGTTTGCAACGTCCAATGCACAACAAGGCTTTAACTACCAAGCAGCTATCCAAAAACAAGATGGTACAACGCTTCAAAATCAAGATGTTACTTTGCGGATAACTCTGATTGACCAAAGTAGCAACACCGCCTATTACTCAGAGTTGCAAAACAGCGCTACCAACAATCTTGGTATAGTTAATTTAATAATAGGGCAGGGCGAGGTTATATCAGGTAACTTCGCCACTATTCCATGGAACAGCGGAACAGTACTGATAAAAATTGAATTACAAGTAGGCAACGATTATGTTGCTATGGGAACATCTCCCATTATGGCTGTTCCTTATGCAATGTATGCTGCAACAGGCAATCAAGGACCAGAAGGACCTGCTGGACCTGTCGGACCACAGGGAGAAACTGGACCAGCTGGACCTCAAGGAGAACCTGGACCTGCAGGACTAGAGGGACCCGCAGGACCACAAGGAGAACCAGGACCTGCAGGAGCTCAAGGAGAACCCGGACCAATAGGTCCACAAGGAGAACCCGGTCCTAAAGGGGACACCGGTGAGCCCGGTTCAGCAGGTCCACAAGGCGAGCCAGGACCCAAAGGAGACACCGGCGAACCTGGTCCAGTAGGACCAGAAGGACCAGTTGGACCACAAGGCGAACCAGGTCCCAAAGGAGACACTGGCGAGCCAGGACCGACCGGACCTGAAGGAGCGGTTGGTCCACAAGGAGTATCTATAGAATGGTTAGGTTCATTAGCTACTCAGCCTTCAAACCCCACTCTTAACCAAGCGTACTATAATACAACAGATAAGAAATCGTATGTTTACGATGGCACGCTGTGGCAAATAATTACACAAGATGGACAAGATGGGCAAGATGGGCAAGACGCAATTAATGCCGTCACAGGAACAGGTACTGCAGGAAAAATAGCTGTTTGGACTGGCGAAACAGAATTAACAAAGTTAGAATCATTTAATATAAGCCCCAACGTAGAGGTAGTTAGCGATACAACAGCCGGCGTTGACGACCCAATTTTTGAAGTAAAAAACAAATTGGGACAAGTGGTATTTGGCGTATATCAAACAGGCGTTAGAATTTATGTTGACGAGAGTAGCGCTAAAGCTGCTAAAGGCGGCTTTGCTATTGGAGGACTCTCAGCAGGAAAAACCAACGATGACGCATATTTTAGAGTTACACCCGACAGTGTAAGAGTCTTATTACGCGAGACTCAAGGCAAAGCTGCCAAAGGTGGATTTGCTATTGGTGGTGTCTCTGCAGGTAAGGCAGCGCCTCAAGACCTCTTTTTTATAAACTCAGATAGCGCACGTATTTATATAA
>DAOOBP010000136.1:0-5155 GCA_035407925.1 Salinivirgaceae bacterium | reverse complement strand
TTGACAGTGGCGAAATGAAAGCTGCTTTTGCTCTATACGCAGTGACAATGAAACAATTAATTGACATTGCTGATACAGGCAATATAATGCCTCCAAAAACTACTTGGTTTGAACCAAAACTACGTAGTGGATTAGTAATACACGAGCTAGAATAAATTTTCTTCATTTTCCTTGCCGGGCGATAAACAGTTTTCTGTTATCGTCCGGTTTTTCATTTAACAATTATCAATTACACACTTCGGCTTCGCTCTGTGCATTGCATTGTAATTGTTAATTGTTAATTGCGTTTATTGATTTCGTTAACCAAATAACAATGTTTTCCATGTTATCGTAATCAATTTTATCGGGAGTATCTTTAGAGGTGTGATAATCATCATGCAGACCTGTGTATAGAACAACTGCGGGTATATCTTTCCTATAGAAATTGTAGTGATCGGAGGAGAAAAAATAGAGAAATCGTATAGGTAACGGCATTCTGTTTACTACTCTTAATCCTTCGACTTTCTGAGATTTCATGGGTTTTTTCATAAACTTAGCGCCACTGCCAACAGACTGCATATAAACGTATTTACCTTTAAATATATCGGGATCAGGTCGCCCAATCATATCCATATTAATCATGCCTTTTACGTTTTTAGGCATATCATCACTATCGACAAAATAATTAGAACCTAACAAACCAAGCTCCTCGGCGCTGAAAGCGACAAATATTAAGTTATAATCTAACTTTTCATCTAAATTGGCAATATTTTTTGCTAAAACCATAAGCGCCGATGTTCCAGAGGCATTATCGTCTGCGCCATAATTTGTAATTTTCCCTTTTACCCCAAGATGATCATAATGCGCACCAATAATCAACCAAGGGCTATCAGCGCTTTTTCCTTCAACAATTGAGATAACGTTCTCTGTCTCTTTTACTTCTTTTTCTATGTAACCTGAAACCGAAAATCTTAAACTGTTGACGAAATCTAACACTTTTTTATCTTTTTGACTTTTTCTGTCTTTTCTCAATTCTGCATCAACCGCTATATTACGTTCTACAATTTCTTTATACGAAAGTAACAGAATTTCTCTTGAATCTGCATTAGAAAATCGCTCGGTTAGCAAATCAAGTGTTTGCGTAAATGGTTGAAATACATTAGTAAACATTGCATCTAACGTAGTATCCTTCGATACGTAGTACTCGTCGCTAATAGCCGACTGATAGTTGTTGTACAAGTCATTAGATAATAAAATTAATATGGGACTACCCTCTGACGATAAAGTATCGGCAAATTTTCTAAGCACATAGTCGCTCTCGGCATAGACAACTGTTGCGGTATTAAAGTAAAACTCTCGCGTGTGATTCGCAGTTTTGAAAGCACAAGCCTTATTAATTTTCAGAGTGTCCTTGTCTATTATGGTATATACTTTTGTTTTCTGTCTAAATCTGATTAGACTAAAATGTTGCATATAATCAATAGAGTCGTAATTGTTATAAATATTTTGTACCCCGTTGTTTTTAAAATAATTAGCTATATATCCTGCTGCAAGTTTTTGTCCTATGTCGCCGGTGCCTCTGCCCCTTAATTCAGGAGAAGATAAATGATAGACTATCTCTTTTAACTCCTCTTTATATTGACAACTTGCTCTAAATGGCAACAAAACTGCTATCAATGCTGCATAATAAAGTAACTTTGTCTTCATTTACATTTTGTAATAAAAAATTATACTCTTTTGCTATTTAACCCATTGAATATGAATACTCATGAAAATTTTTAAGCACATATATATCAATGAACATCACATTAATATCGTTATCTATGACGATATCAACTCAATTTTGTTACATTTTTTATGCAAAATTATGCCTACTTCCTACTAAGGTGAAAGGAGCAAGGTACAAGGTGAAAGGTAAAAGGTGCAAGGTTTTTAACACTTCAACAAGGTCAGTGCAACGCTTTTAACTTTGTACAGACAGGGCATGCCCTGTCTCTACTTTCAACTTTCAACTTTTAACTTTTTATATGTCTGCCATTAATTTTCTATACCTAAAACGCTCTTCAGCTTTGTCTCCAAGACGTTGTCTCTTGTTCTCGATATACTCAGAGTAACTACCCTCAAAAAAGTACCAATTTGCGGGGCTTTCCCATGCCAAAATATGTGTAGCCACTCTATCGAGAAACCAACGGTCGTGCGATATTACTACTGCACATCCTGCAAAATTCTCTAAACCCTCCTCTAATGCTCTTAAGGTGTTAATATCTAAGTCGTTAGTAGGCTCATCCAACAAGAGCACATTTCCTTCAGATTTTAACGCCAATGCTAACTGCAAACGATTTCTTTCACCTCCTGATAGTGTTCCACACTTTTTTTGCTGGTCGGCACCTGTAAAGTTAAATCGTGATATATAGGCTCGTGCGTTTATTTCGCGTCCACCTAACATCATTAACTCGTCGCCACCACTTATTATTTCGTAGATAGTTTTTTCTGGATCTAACGCTTCGTGCAACTGATCGACATATGCTAATTTTACAGTTTCTCCGACATCAAACGTGCCTGCATCGGGTTTTTCTAATCCCATAATCATTCTGAATAGAGTGGTTTTCCCTGCACCGTTAGGTCCTATAATTCCGACAATGCCCGCTGGAGGCAACTGAAAACTCAATCCTTCGAACAACTTATTGTTTCCGTACGATTTTACTAAGTTGTTGGAATATATTACTTTATCTCCTAAACGTGGACCGTTGGGAATCATGATTTCAAGTTTGTCGATTTTCTCTTTCACGTCCTCGTTAAGCATTTTATCGTATGCTGAAAGTCGCGCTTTGCTTTTTGCGTGGCGGGCTTTTGGCGACATGCGAACCCACTCCAACTCCCTCTCTAATGTTTTACGGCGTTTGCTATCCGATTTCTCCTCTTGCTCCAAACGTTTAGTTTTCTGCTCTAACCACGAGCTGTAATTGCCTTTCCACGGTATGCCCTCTCCCCTATCGAGTTCTAATATCCAACCTGCTACATTATCAAGAAAATATCTGTCGTGCGTAATGGCTATTACTGTTCCTTTATATTGCTGTAAATGAGCCTCCATCCACTGAACTGTTTGAGCATCAAGGTGGTTTGTTGGCTCGTCTAACAGTAAAATATCAGGGTTTTGCAGCAGCAATCTACAAAGCGCAACTCGGCGTCGCTCTCCTCCTGAAAGATTTTTAATCATAGCGTCTTCGGGAGGACATTGCAATGCGTCCATTGCACGTTCGAGCATACTGTCGATTTCCCAACCATCTACGGAATCGATAAGGTCAGTTAATTCGCCTTGTCGTACAATCAATGCGTTCATTTGGTCATCATCCATGGGTTCCATAAACTTATTGTTTACCTCCTCATACTCTTTAAGAATGTCAACTATCGACTGAACACCCTCCTCAACTATCTGACGGACAGTTTTTTCATCGTCTAAAACGGGGTCTTGTGGCAAATATCCAACTGAATATCCTGGTGAAAAAACCACATTACCATCATAGTTTTTATCTTCGCCTGCAATAATGCGAAGCAGCGTCGATTTTCCCGAACCGTTTAGCCCAATAATTCCAATTTTTGCTCCGTAAAAGAATGAGAGATAGATATTGTTTAATATTCGTTTTTGTGGTGGCACGGTTTTTCCTACCCCTACCATTGAAAAGATTATTTTTTTGTCGTCGCTCATTTGTTTTGGTGTTTTTGTTATAAAACCATTAGTAGAGTTCACTGAAAAAGTCTATGCTACTTTTGGGTGCGGGTTGAGTGGTGCGTGGTTAGTGGTTGGTGAAAATTGTTAATTTTTGCAAACAAGCTATCCTCCCAATTGTTTGAGAGAATAGCCTGTATATTTTTAATCTCCTAACTTTTTATTTTGCTAACTTTTTAAAGTCTTTTGCAGTTAGACCTTGTGGCTTTTTACCTTTTTTAATGAAAAACCAATTAAAATAGTACAATGCAGCGTCATCTGCTCCTAAAATAGCGTTCCAGCATCTTACTTTTTTATGATCTTTACCTGGTGCAACTTGATGTAGAATAACTGCATTAGGGTCTTTGCTGTCAATCACTTTCTCGATCTCCTCAGCTGTTGATATTTTTACATTATAGGGATATAGCTTTTTAATCTTTGCTTCAGTATTTACATCCGGCGTAAGCTCCTCCTTCATTAAGTAGAGGGTTTTGTTGTGAATTCGCTTCATATTGTCGGCATAAAACTTCATGGCTTTGCGTGATGACTTAATGTTCGGGTTTGCAAGTAGATTGTGAACGTGTTGCTCAATAAAACGCAAAATTAATCCTAATTTGTAGTCATATGTACCCTCATCCATATCGGCGTATGAGATTGGCATACCTGAAATTACCGGCATATCTTTCATAGTTTTATAATCGCCACCAAGTGTTATATTAAGAAACTGATAATAAGCTATTTCGCGGTCTTTTTTAAAGTGCGTCAAATCTAATATAAGAAATGATAAATTTGGGTCTGTTCTTAAAGAATCAAACAACTCCTTACTGTACGTTCTGAATTCGTATGGAGTTATTGTCCAATGTTTTTTTGCTGTTTCTTGCATTTGCTCATTGTAAACCAAAAGCACGTTTGGTTCTAAAAAAATGATTGTTTTAGTTTTTGTAAACTGTTTTAACTGTTCTTGAGTTGGAACAACAATTTGCGCCTTTACAAAAGAGACACAGAAAAAAAGTCCAACTAATAATAATGTTCTTTTCATAATAGTGATTGTTTTATTTTACATTAATTGTTTATAATCACGACATTACCTGAGGCAAAAACTCTGAAGTCATTAAGAGCAAATATAATACTATTTTTAGATTAATCTCGATATGATTAAAATAAAAATATGTTAGTTTTATATGCTTACAAGTTTAGAAGCATGCCACGTTTATATTTTATAAAATATTTGTGGTATGCTTTGGTTTATTCAGTAACTTTATGGTCTGATATCATATCCAAATTTTTATATAATGTCAAATAAAATTAATCCACAAATTGATGAAAGTTGGAAAACGGTTTTAGAAGATGAATTTAACAAGCCGTATTTTCAAGAATTAAAGAGTTTTTTAGTTGCAGAAAAATCGAAATATACTGTATATCCGCCGGGTAGCAGAATATTCGCCGCTTTTGACGTGACTCCCTTTGACA
>DAOOBP010000135.1:0-5164 GCA_035407925.1 Salinivirgaceae bacterium | reverse complement strand
AAACATAGGCAAAGTCAGGTGAATATGATTTGCCACCTGCAACTGGAATTTTAATTGAGTTCTTCGGTATTTTGGTAAACACAATAACTTCTTTTACTTCTGTCTTTATGTTTGATTTCTCTAAGTCAGAATCGTAATACAATTCTTCAAAGAAATAAGAATCTGCAACATCTTCGTCAGAAAACAAAACACCAACATCAGAAGCAGAAATTTCTTTCAGCACATTTCCTTTTTCGTCTGTAAGCTTTGTTGGATGAATGCTGTTTGAAACCTTTTTGTATTCAATAGAATACTTGTCAAATGCTTGTGTCATTAAGAAAAAGTCAAAGTTCTGTTTGATGATTCTCAATGTTGTTTGGTTAAGATATTTATTGATGTCGGTTTCTGCGTCAAGGATTGATTGATGCAATGTTGCGATGTTTATATTCAGCATCTTTGAAAGCTCTTTCAAAAAGTCGCTGTATTTCATTATTGAAATAGTTGCGGTCTTTCGGTTGTAAACTGATTCAGGTTCGTTTACAACTGCTTTATTGTCTTTTATTTCAACTTTTGAAATTCTCTCATTTATTCCGTCCGAAGTGAAATTATCTTTTTGTGCTTTCAAAAACTCTGTGAACAGAGTTTTGAAGTTGGCTTCGTTGTCAAACTTATATTCAAGAATTACTTTCTCATTTAGTTTTTCCCAAAGGTCTTTAAGTTCTTGATATTTCTCTGCTCTTACTACAACTTTCTTTTTCGGGTCGGTTGCTTTGCGAACCTTGTTAGAGTTTACACCTTCAAATATTCTTGGATAGTTTTGTTTGATAAAATCAAAGCCGCCTGTTTTGAATGAATTTGTTCGTGTGATGACGTTGTTCGTGTCCAAAACTTCCAAAAGTTCATCTTCGGTTGTTTCGTATAACTCGCAAATCTTTTTAATCATTTGCTCAGAAAGTTTGTCTGGAACTTGTTCAATAGAAATAGCTCCCGATTTCTGATTGATTTCACTAACCAATTTATCTACAAAGTCGCTTTCGGTAAAGTCAACAAAGTAGTTCAAATAAAACTGTTCGTCTTTTACACGATTGCCATATTCATTCACTGGTAAACGCAAACCACGTCCAACTTCTTGCAGTTTTGAAATTTCACTGCCACTGCTTCGGAGTTTGCAAATCTGAAATACGTTTGGATTGTCCCAACCTTCACGCAACGTCCATTTTGAAAAAATAAATCTTCTTGGATTTTCTAAATCAAGCATTGCTTGCTTGTCGTGCAAAATTTCGTTTATCTCTTTTTCAATGGCTTCGTCTTTCTCTGTATTGTCTTTTGAAAAATAACCTGCGTGTGTTGCCGAAAGGTCAAGCAATGTCTTTTCAAGATAGGCTTTGTAAAAAGCATCCTTTTCTGTCTTTAGCAATTCTTCAATTTCTGCTTTGATGTATTGCTCAACTGTTTTTCGGATATATCCGTCCTTGTTTCGGTATTCGTCTATATTGTCAATGAAGAAAAGCGTTAAAGGTTTAATCTTCACTTCTCTTGTCAATAGCTGTTTTTCAATTTCAAAATGGTGCTTAATAGCCTTTTGAATCATTGTTTCCTGCAACTTTTCAGCATACGAATAAGGGTTGATTTTATCTCCTTTTTTCATTTCTAAACCGTTGGTTAAAACAACCGTGCTTTTATTCAAATTTTCAATTCCCAAGTCAGACATTTCAGGATGTATCTTTTTCAGACTTTCCTTTTTAGAAACTGTTACTGTTTTTCGTCTGTCATTTTCAATCAATTCAAAACTGGCTTCTGTTCCATCTGAATCAATGAATTTTACGATTGCGTTTTCACCTGCATTAAATTCAGTGATGTGTCCGATTACGCCTTTTACTAAATTTCTGTTGAATGAATCAACGGCTGTCAAAGTGTAAATCAAGTTTTCATAACCTTGAAAAGTCGCACCATAACGCAAAATAAATTGGGGCTTCATTTTCTGAATGTTCTCCCAAGTCTTATTGCCTTGCCCGAATTTGTGTGGCTCGTCAATAATCATAAAAGGTTTTGTTGCTCCAACGGCATCAAAAGGAATGGTGTATTTGTCAAACAATCCTTTGTCAAAACTCTTTTGCATTGTTTCAGAGTTAATCATACCTGCGTTGATAATCATAACCTGAATGCTGTTTTTCTCAAAAGTTCCGGCATTTACAAAACTGGTTACTGCCGGTGGAATAAATGATTTTTTGCTCTTGCTGTTTTTCTGACTTTCTACAATGTGTAAATGAAGTGTTTTGCCATATTGTTCTTTGAAATGCTCACGGCTACTGTCCGATTTCAAAAAATCAATTGTTCCTGCTTTAATGGAAAGCGTTGGAACAACGACTATGAATTTGAAAATGCCGTAGTTTTTATTGAGTTCAAAAATGGTTTTGGTATAAGTGTATGTTTTACCAGTTCCCGTTTCCATCATTATATCAATGATGTTGCTGTTCCGCTTTATGTCTTCGTTTATTCCATTATCTTCTTGAACTGCTCTGATGTTTTGAGGATATGTTCTTTCTGTTGTAAAGTCAAATGCAGGGTTAATGTAGTTCTTATCCGCTTCTGTGGGCTGAACAAGGCTAATGTTCTCAAACACAGCAATAGTGCTATCTACTGCGTGTGATTGATGATTTAGGTTTTTCTCAAAATTAAATCCCTTCATATTAATACCTTGTTATAAAGTCAATGTCGCTTTTTTTCTTGTTGTTGTAAGTTTTTACGTTTTCCGAAATCTCTCGTAAACTCTTGCTCTCCAAGTGATAGCCAAAGGCGATGATACTTTTAGGTTCAAAATGTTTGTCTGTGTCTATCTTTTCCAACAATGTTTTAAGGCTGTCAGTAGTAAAGCCTTTGTGCATCAGATACAATCTGCCATTGCCATAATAAGCGGTGTAACCGCTTAAATCAATACTTTCTAAATCTTGTGTTAAGGCAATGCCATCATACGTTTTCCAAGTTGTCAGTAAGGCTTTGATGTCGTCTTCTGTTAGTTTACCAACATCAAACAGCGTTTGTGAACTGTCAAACTGTTCTGCTTCAAAATTGTAATCTTCCCAAATTGGAGTTGTTTCAAAAATTTTGAAACCCAAGTCCCCATCATATTCTGTTTTTTCAGTTTTAATTTTTCTAGCTGCACGGATAACTCTTTCTTTGGTTACATCAAAAATTGTAGGCACTTCAATACCCAAGTCATTCTTAACATAGGTGTAAGTTGTCTTACTTTTCTTTGGGTCAATTAATTCAGGAATTTGAACTAATATGAATTTTCGATTGGTTAAATCATCAGAATTCATATTTAATACAGCATCAGCAGTTGTTCCTGAACCAGCAAAAAAATCAAGGATTAATTCATCTGAACTACAGCTAATAGTTATTAATCGCTTCAGAAAATCAGTCGGTTTGGGATTTTCAAATAGTTTCTTTTTCTCGAATAGTAGTTTCAGTTCGATACTGCCCTTTTTGTTACCATCAATATCTGTCCACAAGTTTGAAACCTGTTTTGTCCGTTCTGATAAGTAGTATTTCACGTAAGGTTTCCACTTCGACTTAAATTTTGAAATATCTACATTCTCATTTGTCACTGATGAGTAATCTGTGATTTCATCTTCTTCATTTTCGTCTTCATCATCGTCAAATTCTTCTATATCTTCTCCGTTTTCTTTCCAAACTATTAACCCTTCGTCCAAGAATTTTTGAAATTTATCCTTTCCAGTTCTCCATCGACTTAAATAGTCAGTAGGTCCAATGGGAAATACTTGACTACCATCTGGAGCTGTTATCGGAAAGAACATTCCTTCCCTATCTTCTTTACGGTCTGCATTTCCAGTCTTTCTTAACTGTAAAAGTGCGTATTTGCCTTTGCCATCATTGTCGTCATTATTAAACCTATTTAGGTCTTTACCTTTTAACGGAATGCCTTTTAACTGAAATTTTGCTGTCTTTGAGTAGCATAGACAAGAATCATACGAACTACCAATTTTAAGTGCTTCTTGTCCCGTTGTAGTTCCTGTTGCTCTTATTATTATGCCCCTGAAATTTTCTTCCCCAAAAATTTCGTCTAGCAACATTTTAAGTTGGGATACTTCACTGTCATCAATTGAAACATAAATTACACCTTCATCCTTCAATAATTGTTTAGCAATGTAAAGACGAGGATACATAAATGTTAACCAAGCACTGTGGCTATTACTTTTACTTTGTGTAAAATCTAATATGCGTTTTGCTTTTTCTGCATCTACGCCAATAAGTTGTTGAAGTTCCTTTACTGTAAATTTTCTGTCGTCTTGGTATGTGAACCCATCACTGCCTGTGTTGTAAGGTGGGTCTATGTAAATCATTTTTACTTGTTCGTAGTAGGCGTTGGCAAGGTGCTTTAACACTTCCAGGTTGTCGCCTTTTATTAGCAAGTTTTCGGAGTTGTTGTTTTCGGGCTTTGCGTTGTGTGTTTCGTCTGCTTTTAATAAAGTTGTTGCAGGGTCGCTTGCCAAAAGTCTTGCGTAGCTTTTGCCTAACCAGTCTAAACCGTAACTCTCGGTAGAAAAATTGATTTCCTTTTCGGTTAGGTTGTTTTTGAATTTCTCAAATTGAAAATTCCCGTCTTTGTCAAAGCAATGCGGAAAATGAATTTTCAAAGTTTCCAAATCTTTATTCGGCACTTTTATTTCGGTTGTTATTTTTTGCTCGTTGCTCATTTCTTGTTCTTTTTAATTTCGTTGTCAATCAATAGTTCCTTTACGTTTACGCCAAGAATTTCAGCGATTTCATAAAGCACTTCAATTCGTGGTTGTTGTCGGTTTTGCACATAAGCATTTACCATATTGTAGCTTTTGCCTAATTGCTCGGCAAGCCAAGTCTGCTTGATGCCTTTTTCGTCCAACACTTCTTTTATTCTGTTCATTTGTTCAAATGATGTCAAGTCGCAAAGATAGGTTTATAATTTTTAGTATCTCATTTTGTAAGATAAAAAGTAATCAGAAAATTTTCAACAGTCTTGTCGGTGCGTTGGCAAAAAATGGCTCTTTTGGTTTTGCGAAGGGTTGGCTTGTGTGTCGGGCAAAACCAAATGTGCCATTTGTGAGTTGGCTGTCTTTTTACACTGACCGATAACGGTCGAGTGTATGTGCCGTAAGGGATTGCGGAGCAGTATCCTGTCCACCGA
>DAOOBP010000134.1:0-5422 GCA_035407925.1 Salinivirgaceae bacterium | reverse complement strand
ATGAAAGCCCGTAAAATCAACACTTTGGGAGTATATACCTGCAATCTGGGTTAAGACTTACTTTGCAAAAGGAAATAAGTATGTAAAAATTCAGTCGGTAAACACTTCAAAAGAACAATCATCAAAACGTTTCACACCTAAAACACCTGAACTGAACTCCAAATGTTTATTTCAAGCCGAAATAAAAGTGAAGTCAGACAAAATATTGCCATACAAATCAAATCAGGAACTTAATCCGTTTGACCCCGAAGCAGAGGAGCTGAATTTTCTTTATCGTAAAGTAAAAAATTACGGCATAGGAAATAATTGTTCAGTTATTTGGAATAAAGAAAGAAACATACTACATACTACGTTTCTGCCAGAATTTAATGTAAAGGACACAAAAAACGATTTTAATGAAACCGACATTGAAAATCCTGACGATTTTAAATTACTAAATCAATCGCTTGACATAAAAAATCTGTCAATATTCAGCGATGTTGAAAAAACGGAAACTATTAAGCGTTTGCAAAACTTCGTAGAACTTTATGGCAAATGGATTGAAGAACAAAAAGCAAAAAACAAAGTAGAAACAGCAAAAGAACAAGAAATAGGTCAACGAATTATTGACAGACTTAATTACAACTACAATCGCTTAAAAGCAAACATTGATTGCCTGAATGATGAAGATGTATTTCGCGCCTTTCAGTTGGCAAATACGGCAATGCTCATTCAAATCATTATCTCAAACGATAAAGATTTTACCAAACAGGAAAAAGAAGTTTCGCATATAAATCAAGCTATTCCTTACAGTTCTTTAGACTTTTTTAAAGATTATGATTATTCAAGGATAGGATTTGAGCCAAAATACAGACCATTTCAATTAGCGTTTCTTTTGCTGAGTATTAAAGGAATTACTGACCCGCAATCAAACGACAGAAAAAAAATCGTAGATTTGATTTGGTTTCCGACAGGTGGAGGGAAAACAGAAGCTTATTTAGCCGTTGCAGCATTTACCATTGTTTGGAGGCGAATGATGAACGATGAAAAGGCATCGCAAGGTGTTTCTGTTATTATGCGTTATACTTTGCGTTTACTTACGGCACAACAATTTGAAAGAGCATCAAAACTCATTGCTTCATTAGAATTTTTGAGAAAGAGTTTTACAGATGAATTAAAAAAAGAATCTATCAGCATTGGATTGTGGGTGGGGAATCAATTAACGCCCGGTAAAATTTCGGAAGCAAAAGAAATTGTTGATGAAATAGAACTAGAGTGCAGTAGACAGAACGGAAAACCTGAAACAAAAAATACTTTTCAAATTTCATCGTGTCCTTGGTGTGGAACAAAATTGATTTCCGAAGGCGACTATGGTTTTGATGTAGAAACTAGAAGTTTCAAAATCAAATGTATTAATGAAAAATGCATTTATCACAATCATATTCCTGTTCAAGTTGTTGACGAAATGCTTTTTTCGCAACCACCTACACTTTTGTTTGCAACAGTTGACAAATTTGCTCAATTAGCTTGGAAAGGTGAAGCACACAGATTTTTCAATAGCTTGGACGATGAGAAACTTCCGCCCGATTTAATTATTCAGGACGAGTTGCACTTGTTAAGTGGTCCGTTAGGGTCAATTGTCGGACTTTTTGAAAGTGCCGTTGAAAAACTTTGCACAAAGGAAAATCAAAATCTTACACCGAAAATTATCGCTTCAACAGCGACAACAAGAAACACAACTCAACAAATACAACAGCTTTACGCAGGAAGAAGTGTAAATATTTTCCCGCCATCAGGTTTAAGTTACAGCGATAGTTTTTTTGCTAAAGAATCAAAAGAAAAAAGTCGAAGAAAATATATTGGTTTTATGCCTGTTGGCAAAACGGCTATTGACACACAACTTCAAGTGATTGCCCATTTATTGGAAGCAAGAATTGAAAACAAAGAGCCAATCAATGATAATTATTGGACGGTTGTTTCTTACTATAATTCGTTGAAAGATGTTGGTAAAATCAGAAACAAAGTTGGTGATGAAATAATTGTAAATACAGCTACTTTGCAATCAAGGTTATTCGGAAGAAGTAACGCCTGGACATACAACCATTTCGGACTAGAAGACAGAACGGAAGAATTAACGGCAAGAGTTGAAAGCAGTAAAATTAAAACTGTTTTAAAACAGTTGGAGAACAGCGTTGAATTGATTGAGAGAGTTTCAGAAAAAGGCGTTGAGTATAAAGCAGTAAAATCTGATGTAATTGATTTGGTGCTTGCAACCAATATGTTTTCCGTAGGCATTGATATTGGCAGACTGAATTTAATGTTGATTAACGGAATGCCTAAAAACATTGCAGAATACATTCAGGCTTCAAGTCGGGTGGGTCGTAAAGTTGAAGGTTTGGTTGTTACTTGTTTAAATCCAAATCAGGCAAGAGATAAATCTTATTTTGAACATTTCATTCCTTTTCATCAAGCGTTTTACAAAAGCATTGAACCTTTGAGCGTAACACCATTTACGGAAAATACCATTAATAAAATGCTTACTAATTTAATGGTAACTTTTGTGCGACATAAAATTTCAGGATTGAACCAAAATAATGACGCACAATATTTCCAAAAAGAAGATATAGACGAACTGAAACAATTTTTAAAAGACCGTTTTCAAAACAACATAGCAGAGTATGAATTTTTTGAAAGCAGAATTGACTTTTTGGCTGCTGATTGGGAAGGAAGAGTTAAGAATATCGGTTTGAAAAAATATAATGAATTATTGAAACGACCAACACAAGTTGGAGTTTCCGATGTTGATGATTGGATTGTAATGCAGTCAATGCGGGAAGTTGATGATGAAACATTCATTAGGATTAAAAAATCATTCATTGAGTTCAATAAAAAATAATATGGCAAAGGATAAATATATTTCATCACAAAGCAGAAAGTTGCTTTCAGTATATGGTGGTGTGGGTTCTATCTTAGAAACCTCAAAGGGTGCTTTGATTGTAGAGGAATTTGACAAATGGAAATTCTTTGATAACAAAGAAAGATTGTTTGACAGAGAAGAATTTATTATTGAGGATAATCGTTTATTAAAACGTTTACAAGTACACTTCAAAGAATTGAATAAGTTTATTCGCGTGCCGACTAACATAGCAAATCCTTATATTCAAGACGATTCTGTTCCGCAAGATGAAAAAAGAGTTGCAAGTGCAAAATATTTTCCTGAATGGATGTATTGCCCGAATTGCGAAAGGTTTAGATACATCAAAGATTGGTGGAGTATGTGGTATAAAACATTACAAAAATACAATATACCCGATGCTTCAGAAAAATTCATTAAACCAAAATGCTATCATTGTTTTGAAGAAGCAAAAAACAAAAACAAGAAAAAAAGATATAATGAATTAGAACAAGTTCGTTTCATAATGACTGCACCAAATGGCGAAATTCGGGATTTGCCTTGGGACTATTGGAATCGGGCAGAAAAAAATGTGAAAGAAGAAGATGCAGACGGAGGAAATATCCGCATTGATTGGTCAGAAAAGTGTTGCGATAACCAAGACTTACGATATCTGCGTTCAGAAACTTTTGCTGACTTAGCAGGTATTCATGTAAAGTGTGTGAACAAAGATTGCAAAGCAAACGGTCGTGAAGTTACGCTTGCAGGTTTGTTTGGTTTGAGAATCGGAAAAGATAAAGAAAAACAATTTAAACCAGTTATCAGAACAAGCAACAGCGTTTACTATCCAATATGCATTAATAGTATTTATTTGCCAAAGAAAAATCAGGAAATAAACCAGGACGACAAAGCTACTATTAGAAATTTATTAGCTAATGGTGTTAGCAAAGAAATTATCTACACAACATTTCAAAATCGTTATGACAAACAAACGATTGATGATTTTGTTGATGAAAGAGATGAAGCAACATTTGAAGCAGAAATTCAATATCGTTTAAAAGAATATAAATTCATTTTAGAACACCCGAATTTCAAAGAAGACCAAAACAGTAATCTTACATACGAAAATCAGGTTACAGATACGCTTTCAGTATTTGGGATTTCCACACTGATAAAAGTTAAACGCTTAAAACTTACAACCGTTCAAACTGCATTTACAAGACAAGAACCGTTTGACAAAGATTTGTTTATTCGTGAGGGCGATAATCATACGCCTGTTAAAATAAAATACACTTCATCGCAAGCAGTAAACACAAATTATCTTTTGGCAACTGAAAGTTTTGGTGAAGGCATTTTTATAGACCTTGATAAAACAAAAGTTGATGAATGGTTTTACAGGCATTACGACAATACACCAACATTTAAAGAACGTATTGATATTTTACAGGAAAGAATTTTACTATCTGAAATCATTCAAAAAAATAAATTCTTAGACAACAAACATTTGACAAAGTTCGTTTTGGTGCATACGCTTTCGCATTTGCTTGTAAAAGAATTAGAATTTCTATGTGGATATGCTGCGACTTCGATGAATGAAAGATTGTTTGTTGATAGTGATAATATGCAAGGACTATTACTTTATACAGTTGCAGGTTCAGAAGGCAGTTATGGCGGTATCATTACACAATCAGACCCGACATCTTTTAAAAAGATTTTAGAATCGGCTTTGTTCCGTAGTAACGATTGTGCATCCGACCCTGTATGTTACCACTCAGACGGACAAGGAATTGGTGGAATGAATTTAGCTGCCTGTTATTCTTGTTCTTTATTGCCTGAAACATCTTGCGAAGAGTTTAATAGTTTTTTAGACAGAGCATTACTAATTGACAAAGACTTTGGTTTCTTTGCATAGAGCGACACAGAAAGCCCACGCAATTGGTGGCACGTTTGCAAAACCGCACAAGCCTACGCTCAAACCAAGTTTTGCAAAAGAGCTACCAAACCAACGCACGACAAAAAGTTACATTAAATGACAGATATACAAATGATAAAGAAAAGAAGGGCAGCACACAACAGCGTGTATGTGACAATAGCGGGTGAAGTTGTAAATCGAAGGTCTGTGCTTCTAAGAAACTATGTGCTAAACAGACAGATAAGTGCATCTAATCCGCTACTGCACATACACGCAAACCGTTGATGCGCAAGCACAAGACCGGGAGTGCGAAGCACGGAGGGATTGTTTAGATTGCGCATCAACAAGACGGTATATGTAATTGCCTTCGTCAGCCCGGGAGATGATCAACCAACCCAACTATTCAGGTTGGGCTGCCGGCCGACGCACAGGGCTGTCATGGTTTTTGCAGAATGATCTGGAAAATGTACCTTGAAACGAAAAAAATACTGTCTCTTAGATGGCCTGGCAAAAACTCATGCCAGCCCCCTCAGCAGACGGCAACTACACGTACCGGTGAACGTTGTGGGTAATGCCAGGAGAGCCTCTGCGATACCAAAATAACGACTGATTTTTAAACGGGGACTAAAAAGATTACC
>DAOOBP010000133.1:0-5431 GCA_035407925.1 Salinivirgaceae bacterium | reverse complement strand
AACGCCTTATTTCCATTGACATACAAATAATTGTAAATTTTTGTCATGTACTAAGTTACAATTGGTATAAAATGAAAGAGACGAAGCGCGCCCCCGTCTCTTTCACTGACTTTCAAGTTTATAAACTTTTAACTTTAATTTCTTATTGAATTGTGTCTAATTAAACTTTTCAAATGACAGTTTTATTTTCCCAACAGCGTCTTTCATTTGAGCTTCGGTAATTACCAACGGAGGAGCGAAACGGATAATGTTTCCATGTGTTGGTTTTGCTAAAACGCCGTTGTTTGCCATTTCGATACAAACGTCCCACGCAGTTTTTCCCGGCTTATTGTTAATAACAACAGCATTTAATAGACCTTTACCGCGTACTAACTGTATCATATCTGATTTTATTGACTTCATTTCCTGACGGAAAAGTTTGCCCATTTTTTCAACATTTTCCAGCATGTTTTCTTCTTTAATAGCTGTTAAAGCTGCAATCGCAACTTTGCCTGCTATTGGGTTTCCACCAAATGTAGAGCCGTGTTGTCCGGGCTTAATTGTCATCATAATTTCATCATCTGCCAAAGCGCATGATACTGGGAAAACACCGCCTGAAATGGCTTTACCCAAAATCAAAATATCAGGACGTACATTTTCATAATCGCATGCTAACATTTTTCCTGTACGTGCAATGCCTGTTTGGACTTCGTCTGCGACAAATAGAACGTTGTGTTTTTTACAAAGGTCATACGCTTTTTTTAGATAACCGTCATCGGGTACAAAAACACCTGCTTCGCCTTGAATTGGCTCAACAAGGAATCCTGCCACATTTGGATCTTTAAGTTCGCGTTCCAACGCTTCCAAGTTGTTGTAGGGGATTGTAACAAAACCTGGTGTATATGGACCATAATCTTTTCTGGCAACTGGATCTGTCGAAATTGAAACAATGGTTACAGTACGTCCGTGAAAGTTGTTTTCGCAAGTTATTATTTTTGCAGCATTTTCGGGGACTCCTTTTACTAAATATGCCCATTTACGAGTAAGTTTAATGGCTGTTTCAACAGCTTCGGCTCCAGTGTTCATCGGAAGAACTTTGTCGTAGCCAAAAAATTTCGTTACAAACTCTTCAAATTCGCCTAATACATTATTGTAAAATGCTCGCGATGTCAAAGTTAACTTTTGAGCTTGATCAATTAGCGCTTTAACAATCTTTGGGTGGCAATGTCCTTGATTAACCGCCGAATAGGCAGATAGAAAATCATAATACTTTTTTCCTTCAACGTCCCAAAGGTAAACGCCTTCGCCTCGTTCTAACACAACTGGGAGCGGTTCGTAATTGTGTGCTCCATACTTGTATTCTCTGTCAATGTAGTCTTTTGATGTCATTTTTGCCATGACTTAATTAATTTTATCGGTTTTTATATTTTTTTCTACAAAAATAGCAATACGGTTTTGCTTGCGCAAAAATTTCAGTCTAAACAAAGCTGTGTTAAAAAGCATGTTATGCCTATATATTATTGAATATAAGCATATTAAAAACAGATTAACGTGAGGCAGTAAAGAAATTTTCTATAGTTTCTAAAACTACTCGTCGTTTCAATGGTTTGGGAAGATACACATTGCAGCCTGCTTCTTTAGCTTTATCCTCTTCACCCGATATAACATAGGCTGTTTTGGCAATAATGGGTACTGTGGTGTTAAATTCTCTTATTTTTTTAGTTGCTTCGTATCCATCCATTATAGGCATTTTAATGTCCATAAGAATTAAATCTATATGAGTTTTTTTAACTATATCCACAGCCTCTTGACCATTTTCTGCTCTAATTACCTCAATATTGGTTTTTCGGAGAATCTCCTGAATATATCGGAAATTGATATGTTCATCTTCAACAACAAGAATAACTTTACCTTTCCAATCGTAATTGTTCATTGATAATTGTTTTAACTTTCTTTATGTAGTTCCTGCGTTTATTCTATAATAAAGCACAAAAAAAGATTGGTTTAATCGGAATTATCATTTCTAAATTCCAAAATTAAACAGTTTAATGTTCAAAATCACCCTGCGTTTTTTGTATAACGATATTTTAATCATTTTGTTCAACCTATGTCCAAAAAACTTTTAGAAAATCTATTCCGGTAACAACGACATCAGGTAGGTTGTTTCGTATAAATCAATTATCTTGACATCGGTATAAAAATATTCGATTATTGAGCTGTAGGATTCCCCTTGGCGAGCCATTTCCATAGCGCTCTCCTGCGAAAGACCAACGCCGTGACCATATCCTTTCCCTTTAAATACTATCTTATTACCCTTATTTTCAAAAGAGAAAAAGGTCGATTTAAGTTTAAAGGCATTTCTTATATCACCAAGTAAAACTGGTTGATTGTCAATTAGCGCAAACCTTTGGCGTTTTGATTGCGAAAAACTGTAATCGTTTTTTCCTGATGTTTGAATATTCATTGTTTTAAGAAATTCGACCCACTCATCAATAGAGACCGATTTTTCCCAATTACTATTTCTCTGTTTATCGTAATAGATATCGGGTTTGCCTCTCAAGTATGGCACTGTTGTGCTCCAAACATCTTCGCTATTGGCGGTGTATCCTCCACTGTTTGAGTGAAATGCAGCTGTTATTAACATGCCCTGATTATCAACGATTACCAATCCCTTTGTGTCGTCAACGGCTTTCAAAATTGGACCGTGTTCTATTCCAAATCCTTTGTAAACTTGGCAATGAACCTCGTCGCACAGATGAAAACCTTCGGTTTGATGCCTGTCTATATGATTAAGCGCGTATGTCCTGCAAATAATTGCCTGAGCCTTGTAATATTCGGGCATTGACCTAACTCCCGACTCAGCTTCTACGACTCCTGCCAAATATTCCTGAAAAGAGACAATATTAACTAACGTCACGCGTGAAGTGCTGTCAGTCCAAATATCAAAATTGCCGTAATAATTTCGCGCGGGAAGGGTCGGATAAACAGGGTCGAGCATCATTTTATGTTGTGGATTTTTCGAAGTAATTTGTATTTTTGAATGTATTCCCAAATGTTTCTCAGTATTCCACAGACTTATACGATTACCTACGGACGTTACAAATAGAATATCTGACGCCTTCATCTCTATTTTAAGCGAGTCTTGATTTGTAAGAGTATAAAAGCCCTCTAACACTTTGAAAATAATAGTTCTAATTTCAGACTCGCGATATAATCCAACTCGAATATTTTGACCTGCAACGCTTGAAAACAGTGGGAAGGTAATGATAAAAAGTATTAAAAATCTATAGTTTATATTAAAAAGGGGTCTGCTTTTTAATAAGTATCTTATGGTCATTGGCGAAACGTTTTTCCTTTATCGTAATTAAATCAAGGGCACGAAATTAAGCATTTTTATTGTTTTTTGGTCAATGAATCGACAATATTTTGGGCTGCTCGGTCTGATGCGCCTTGTTCTCCGATAATTTCACGTAACTGTTTGTATTGTGCCAGCATGTTTTGGCGATTTTCTCCTCCCTCGACTATTTTTTGCAACTCACTGTTTAATCTTCGTTTGTTGAATTGTTGTTGTAGAAGTTCGGTTACACAGAGTTCACCTAATATTAAATTAACTAACGAGATAAAACCTATCTTGCGTAACACTATTTTGCCAACAGCATAAGTAAATATGCCTCCCCAGACTTTGTAACACACTACTTGTGGCGTTCCAATCAAAGCTGTCTCTAATGTTGCTGTTCCACTTGCTACTAAGGCTGCTTCGGAGTGATATACAAGTTGATAAGTGTCGTTAAAAACAACTTTATATCTCTTTAGTTTTGTGAATTTATTGTAGTATTCCGTTTCAATGCCGGGTGCGCCCGAAATAACAAATTCGTGGTTTGGATATTGTTCTGCAATAGCGCACATGTTTGGCAATAAAGATTTTATCTCTTGTTTGCGACTTCCTGGTAAAACTGCAATTATTGGTTTTCCGCTTAACTTATGTTTGGCGATAAAATCACTGCGTTGCTGGTCTCTGTCTAATGTACGTGCAATGTTGTCTAATACGGGATTCCCAACATAGTCTATAGGATAGTTGTGTCTCTTATAAAAATCGACTTCAAATGGCAGTATAGAGTAAAGTTGATGTACATATTTCTTTATGTCCTTGATTCTATACCCTTTCCAAGCCCAGATTTTGGGAGCAATATAGTAGTAAACTTTAAACCCTGCGTTATGAGCAAACTTTGCAATTTTGAGATTAAATCCCGGATAATCGACCAAAATAACAACATCGGGATTCCATTGTTGAATATCTTGTTTGCACTGCTTCATTAGGTTAAGAATGCTTCTAAGGTTTATTATTACATTTATATAACCCATATAGGCAGTGTTCTCGTAATTGTTCCATATATCTGCGCCTTCGGCTACCATCTTATCGCCGCCCATTCCACGTATTTGAGCCTCTTTATCAACCTTTTTTAAAGAGCGGATTAAATTGGCTGCGTGTAAATCGCCTGATGCTTCGCCAGCTATAATGTAATACCTCATAATAACTGAGTTAAAAGTTAAAAGTCGAAAGTTTGTAAAGTAGAGGCTGTCTCAAAAGTATCATTTTACTAAAAAATTGTAAGGTGGCTCAGAAGTGTCCAAATACAAGGCACTGAGATTGAGGGCGAAGGAGCGTACATGAAGCGATGCGCTGAGCAAAGCCGAAGTGTACGTGACTGAGCCCGAATATCGAAGTAACGCAGCAGTTGAGCACTTATGAGACACCGTCTTAGTTTTCAAAAAAGGTATTAAATTTCAGAATAAATACTATTATGGTAAATATCACGGTTAAGACTATAAGTCCCCTTCCTGCTTTGTAACGATCGGTGCGCATAAAATATAGAAATAGTATTAGGTTTGGAAGAGCGCACAAACTTATTAATGGTGCCATCGCTTTTCCATATTTTATAAATCTATACAACCCCTCCCACGAACCAAAACTATCCCAATTTCTATATACAAACAGTGCAAAAACAAGGGTTGTGATAATTATTCCACTTAAAAACCCGTGTATAAATTTATTAAACTTCATAATATAAGAGTTAAAAGTTAAATGTTTGTAAAGTAGAGACAGCGCATAGGCTGTATATACAGAAAGTTAAAAGTTTTGGGAATGGCAATACTTATTCCATTGCTCCTTTCTCCTTGCTCACTTCGGTTACGCTCAATGCAACGCTTAGCTCGCTTCGACAAGCTCAGCGACCAAGTGCACCGCCTTTTACCTTTACTTTAGCATGTTCATTTCATTTAATGTTTATAATGTTTCAATTATTCGTTCTATATAGTTCTATTTTCAACATATCCACGCCATTTTTCGAGTAAAAGTTGGAAATCATCGGACAGTTCTGAATCAAAATCCATTGATTCGCCTGTGACTGGATGTTCAAACCCCAACGTTTTTGCATGCAAAGCTTGACGTGGA
>DAOOBP010000132.1:0-5460 GCA_035407925.1 Salinivirgaceae bacterium | reverse complement strand
CTGGCGCCAGCGTAACTCTTAGGGATGGGAAGCAACGGCATGGGAGCGGTGATGACAGGGCTCTCATTATCCTGGGTTTTAACCTTCTTTCAATGCCTAAATAACGTGGACCGATTGTTGAACCATTGTTGAACTTTTGAACGCTGGAGGCGAAGCCGAAGGCATTGAACCCTTGAACGGCGCAGCCTTTGAACTTTTGAACGCCAAGCTGTCCCTTCGGGACGGAATAGGAAACATACCTTACCCCAAAGAGCTAATGCGGTATGAAGCAAGTAATATTAAAATAAATATTTCATTATCAGCTCATTACAAGTCAAATTAGGAAAATAATTAAAAAATGTCACAAGTCAGGAGCGCTTCGAAATCGGTAACGGACCATACCCGAAAACGTTGGGTGTAATGCAGGGCATAAGCACTAATTCCATGAAGTTTTAAATATTTGCTACATGAATGTCATTGAACGAAATATAAGTCAAATTGCTTTCCTGTGTAAAAAGCACAAGGTCCGATAAAATTTGTACTTTTACTCATGGTTTCCCTTTTGTTTTGCAACTTTAAATGTAGCCATATGGGGTTAGCCTATTAAGGCAGGTCCGGTATTTTTTCAAAAAGTATTACTGAATAACAGTGAAAAACAATATCAGAATAGAAGGAATTTAAAAATGAGTAACACAAAAATATCCATTCGTTTCTTTGACGACCGCGAAGTACGAGCTATATGGGATGAAGAAAACACCAAGTGGTGGTTTTCGGTGTTGGATATTGTTGCCGTGCTTACCGACCAAGATGACTACGCAAAAACCCGCAATTATTGGAAATACCTTAAAGCTAAATTAAAGAAAGAAAACAGCCAAGTGGTTAGTGCTACTACCCAGTTGAGATTTCTTGCTACAGATGGGAAAAGACGTTTTGCTGATGTGTTAGATTACAACGGCATAATTGCATTGGGTAAAGAATTCCCCGGGAAAAAAGCAAATCGGTTTATTGAATGGTTTACCTACAGTGATGAGAGTATAGACGGGAAAAGTAAAACAAAAGCGTATGCCTTATTTGAAAGTTCGTTTATCGATAACATTGAAGTTGGAACTGTCAAAGGCTTACAACAAGTTCATGCATATTTGTTTGGAGGGCTGTATGATTTTGCCGGAAAAATCAGACAAATAAATATCTCAAAAGGAGGTTTTTAATTTGCTGTATCACACTATTTAGGCGATACCCTAAAGCAAATAGAAGCAATGCCTGAAAATACAATTGATGAAATCGTTGACAAATATGTTGAAATGAATATTGCACACCCTTTTATGGAAGGTAACGGCAGAAGCACACGGATATGGTTGGATTTGATGCTAAAATTACACCTCAAAAAATGCGTTGATTGGAGTAAAATAAGTAAACGGGACTATATAAATGCAATGAGGCTAAGTCCAATAAAAAGTATTACTTTAAAGACTCTTTTGCATAATGCGCTTACTGAAAAAATAAATGACCGTGAGATGTTTATGAAAGGGATTGACTATTCCTATTATTATGAAGAAAATGATTAAAAAGTACCTTTTTTTCTTTACATTTATCGTACGAAAGAAGGAGGAATAAAACCAGTGTTTACTTACGATACTGCTGGTATTTGAATAGATTGAACGGTTTTTCCGTATGTATAAGTATGTTTTAGCAGTTATTTTAAACTTACATCAGAGACAAACTAAGTTATGATAAAAAAACCTTCGGAATGTATTCTTGAATTACTTGGACCAGACATAGACTTTATTTATATGCGGCTTCAATCAAGTATGTTTAATATTATTAACTTAGTCGAAAAAGAGAATAAATTTAAAGGATTTTATAATCCTAAAACAGATAAAATATTTAAAACTGATAATGTCAGGGATTTTAAAGAATTTCAAGCATTAATAAAGGGCTTAAATAACTTTATTTATTATAACAGTCTGATTCTTTCCGGATATTCAATATTAGAGCATTCATTAAAATCTATATGTTATTTTATAAGTGAATACTTTCAGAATTATAAGAAATTTGAAGACTCTCAAAAGGACATAGTTAGGAATTGCATTTCATATATAAAAGATACAGAGATTGTTAATTTTAATGACAAAGAAATTGACAAGTATTATATGCAAATTAAGAATGTAAATAAACTAAGAAACTTGATTGCACACCATAATGGGAATCTTATAAAGGATAAAAATAAACCCATTCAAAACCAAAAGAATTACAACTTATTTAAATCGGACAAGAGATTATTAATAGTTTCAAATGGACAAATTTATATTGACGACAGCGATTATATTAAAACATTTATTCTGAATTCTGAGAAGTTTTTAAAGCTAATTATTGAAGAATTAAAAAAATAAAACAACTGCTAACATGCGGTATAGCCAATAAGGGTTTCAGAGGTATGCTAAGTTTGTAACTCGCTTTAATGCTTCCAGTATCTCGACAAATTACCGCCTGCACTCCCTTACTGGCCATACCGCCGAACCGTTACAACAAGCAAGCCGAAAAAAAGACAACGACACAATGACAATGAAATTTTTGCAGCATAAAGACAATTAAAAAATGAAAAATGCCAACGCACAAAACAGCACATTTGCAAACCGCACAAGCCGACTCACGACCGAAGTTTGCAAAAGAGCTGTTTTATTGCCTACGCACCCGATGATAATGATAACTTTGATAAATTAATTAACAGAAATATTTGAATGAAAAGAGATACAGACATTTCACAGGAAGTAGCACTCATTTGGAATACCGCCAATGATGTTTTACGAGATATTTTTCAGCGGACAGAATACCCCGACATTATTTATCCGATGGTGCTTATCCGCAGGATTGAGGGTGTGATGATTACAAAGACAGAACAGCTTAAAGAAGAATTGGAAAGCCAACTATCTAAGGTTGACAGGAAAACTCAGGAACAGATTCTGAACGGAAAGATTTTACAGGAAATTAAGTTTAACAACACAAGTGGTAAAACGCTTGCCATACTCGCAGACGAAGGCGAAAGCAGTATAAAAAATAATTTTATCGCGTACTTGAACGGCTATACGGACAACATCAAAATCATAATTGACCGTTCGGGCATTCGTTCACACATCAACAAACTGGCAGAAGAAAAAATCCTTTACACACTCATCAAAGACTTTTCTGAGATTGATCTAAGCCCCGAAAAGGTAAGCAACATCAAAATGGGTTATGTGTTTGAAGAGTTGGTTCGCAAATTTTCCGAAGCCAATAATGCCGAAGCTGGAGAACACTATACACCTCGTGAAGTGATTGACTTAATGACGCATATGCTCGATATGGCCGAGAAAGCCATCAAAGATGGACAACTCGTTACCATTTACGACCCTGCCTGTGGTAGTGGTGGTATGCTTTCGTCAGCCAAAGAGTTTATTGAAGAAAAAATTAATCCCAATGCCAAAGTAGTGTTGTATGGCCAGGAAGTAAACGACAAAACCTGGGCAGTGGCGCAAGCCGACTTATTATTGAAAGGCGAAACGGCATATATCACTAAAGGCGACACGCTTTATGAAGACGGTGCAGCTGATGAACAGTTTGACTTTATGCTCTCTAATCCTCCTTATGGGAAAAGCTGGAAGAAAATTCAAAAGAAAGTGCTTGCCAACAGCAACGGGCGTTTTGATGTGGGACAACCCCGTAGCAGCGATGGGCAATTGCTCTTTACTCTGCATATGATTAGTAAAATGAAACCTGCCGAGTTGGGCGGTTCTGCTGTTGCCATCGTTCACAACGGATCACCTTTGTTCAGTGGTGATGCCGGAAGCGGTGAAAGCGAAATACGCAGATACATTTTAGAAAACGACTGGTTGGAAACAATTGTAGCCCTGCCTACTGAACTGTTTTACAACACGGGCATTGCCACTTACATCTGGTTGATTCGCAACAACAAGCCTGAACACAGAAAAGGTAAAATACAGCTCATCAATGCCGTTGATTTTTGGAAACCAATGAAACGCAATTTAGGCAACAAACGCAGACGGATTGATGAAACGCAAATCAACGAAATCATCCAAATTCACAGAGCATTTGAACCCGGACCATACAGCAAAATTTTTGAACTGGAAGATTTTGCCTTCCGCAAAGTGTTTTTGGATTTGGAAGAAACTGATGAAAATAGCAACCCCATAACCGAAGAAAAAGAAGTTACGGTTGCCCAAAACAGATTAAACGACACTTTACTGATAAAAACAGCCGATGACAAAAAGAGATTGGCAGAACTGAAGGACAAAAAGGGGAAAGAGGGCGAGTTTACTTTTAATCTGAACCCCGAAAGCGAACTGGCTACCAAGCACAAAACTGCTGATACTTCTATCACTATTCGCAAAGCATTGGACGGAAACAAACTTGGGCTGAAAGCTACTATCAACGTACCGAAGATTGTAAAGGACACCGAATATATTCCTTGGAAAGACGACAAAGAAGCCTTCCTGAAAAAAGAGGTTGAGAAAAAATGGCAAATCACCAAAGAGGAAAAGGGTTACGAAATACCTTTTACCAAACATTTCTATGTGTACCAACCTTTACGGCAGGCCGATGAGGTTGTTTATGAAATTGGATTATTAGAGAAAGAAAACGCTTTGTTAATGAATGAGTTAGAAATTAATTTGTAAAAAAAGTCTTTATTATGAAAAATTCTGTTATCTTTACGTCAACAGTACTCGCCACGCTACCCGTTAGAACAGCGTACCAGGTGGATTCTTTTGTTACGGTCAGTTCTTTACCAAAGATAATACACTCCTCAGGCCTCTCAACGATGCACACTTGGGGAGTTTTTTAATTTTCAGGGGGAATGAGTAAAAAAGTTTACAATAAAACTCCGTTGTCTTTCACTGACCAGCTTGCTTTACTTAAAAGCCGTGGCATCAGTGTAACTGATGAGCCTAAGGCCATTTCAATTCTCCAGAAAATAAGCTATTACAGGCTAAGTGCCTATTTTTTACCCTACCAGTCTGTAAAAGACACTTTCAATCCCGGCACTACTTTCAAACAAATTATTGATACATATTCCTTTGACAGGGAACTTCGCTTGCTGGTTTTCGATTGTATAGAACGCATTGAAATAGCCATCCGCACGCAAATAATTTACCAGATGGCTTATCATTATAATGACTCTCATTGGCAAGATAACCAGTCTTTGTTTATCAAACCGTATTACAACAAGATAGGAATCAAAGTAGATCCCTTTTCTGAGTTTCAATCCATAATCTCAAAAGCCAAAACGGTCAGAACGCCAGAAGTATTCATACAACACTACTTGAACAACTACAGTAGTCCGTCTAATCCTCCAAGCTGGATGTGCTTTGAATTACTGACAATCGGTGAAATGTCAAACATATACAGAGGCTTGTCGTCAAAAGTAGACAAAAAACGCATTGCTTCTTTTTTCGACCTCCATCCAACAGTTTTTATTAGTTGGCTTCA
>DAOOBP010000131.1:0-5479 GCA_035407925.1 Salinivirgaceae bacterium | reverse complement strand
TCTGAGTTGACCCATAAGGATTCGAACCTTAACAGGCAGAACCAAAATCTGCAGTGCTACCGTTACACCATGGGTCAGTTCCATTTTCGTGGGTGCAAAAGTATAATTATTTTTATAAACATCAAAATAATATTTAAAAAATTCGCATTTTTGTAGAAACGTAGTTCTGATTGTTGGCTAATTTATACAAAATAATTGCATCTCTTTTCCCTTATACTGTTTGGAAAATCCCTAATAGTGATAGGAAAGTTTATATTACTTTTGATGACGGTCCTAATCCAGAAACCACACCTTTTATTTTAGAGACTTTAAAAAAATTTAATGCAAAGGCAACGTTTTTTTGTATTGGCAAAAATGTTGAAAGATACCCAGAACTTTACAACAGATTGATTAACGAGGGTCATTCGATTGGAAATCACACATATAGCCACTTAAAAGGCTGGAAAACTAAGAACATAGAGTATTTTAATGACATCGATTTAGCTGCTCAATATATTGATAGTAAATTGTTTAGACCGCCATACGGACGTATTAAGTTGTCGCAGATAAGAGAGTTGAGATACAATTACAGTTTAATATTTTGGAACATTTTATCGCAAGATTATTTAGAAACGATAACATCTGAAAAGTGTTTAAACAACGTTATTCCACACGTTAAATCGGGCGACATTATTGTTTTTCACGATTCATTGAAAGCTTTTCCTCGCATGAGCTATGCATTACCTAAGGTTTTGGAGTTTTTACAAAAAAACGGATTTCTTTGTTGCCCGATTATACCGATTGGACAGCTACTATAGTCCAAACTTCACTATCGTTTGTTTGAACTATGTATCTGTTACATCGGTATTTACTCCTTAACTCCGTCCGTGCGGAGTCTGGGGTAAACATTTGTAAAATTTTATAAAAGATTTGACTTTTATAAAATTACAATTTGTATAAAATAAATTATTAACTTTGCACACTTTATCGGGGATTTAGCTCAGTTGGCTAGAGCGCTTGCCTGGCAGGCAAGAGGTCAGGGGTTCGACTCCCCTAATCTCCACCATCACAGTTAAAAGGTGCAAGGTAAAAGGTACAAGTTGAAAGTTTTTAAAAATGAAAGGAGAAAGGTAAGAGTTTAGTAAACAAACTTTTACCTTTCTCCTTTTACCTTTTAACTTATTAGTTGATATCTAAATCGTATTCCATCCTTGCTTGTATTCCGTTCATTTTGAGTGCGCTTGTAATATGCTCCAAATATTTCGCTGCTATTATTTTGTCACCTGAAATTCTTGTGACAGCCTCTGTCTCAAGCTCTTCTAAAAGAAATTTAAACGGATCTTTAAGTTTTGGCAACTCTATAACTCTATAATCCTCAATTTGCGCTTTCTCGGCTGCAATGCGAACAGCATCACTTAATCCTCCGAACACGTCAACGAGTCCTACATTTTTGGCATCAATTCCTGTCCATACACGTCCTTCACCGATTTTATCAACTTCGTCAAAACTCATTTTTCTTGCCTCTGATACGTGTCCGACGAATGTTTTATATATCTTCACAACTTGTTGTCTTATAATTTGTTCTTCAGCCTGTGTCATCTTTCGCATTGGCGAGCCCATATCGGCGTATTGGGCTGTTTTTATAGTATTTACAGTAATTCCTAACTTGGTATTGAGAAGTTTTTCTGCATTAAACATTATCCCAAAAACACCAATAGAGCCTGTTATTGTATTTGGATTGGCGACAATTGTATCTGCAGCACAAGCAATATAATAACCTCCAGAAGCAGCTACATTACCCATAGATACTATTAGTGGTTTTTCTTTTTGTGTTAGCTTGGCTTCACGCAAAATTATTTCAGATGTAAGGGCGCTACCACCTGGGCTGTTTATACGCAAAACAACTGCTTTAACACTTTTATCTTTTCGTGCTTCGGCAAGAGCATTAGATATGTTTTCTACACCTATTTCTGCATTATTGCCTTTGTCCGTTCCTATTTCCCCTTGCGCATAAATAACAGCTATCTTCGATTGATCGGTAATCAGTTTGTCAGATTTTTTGCCCGGCGCATTTGTATATTTATATAAACTTATTGAATTAAAATCTCCCGTAGAGTCGGTTCCGGTTAACGTTTTTATTTCGTCACAAACCTCGTCGTAATATCGCACTCCATCAATCATTTTATTATTTACTGCATCTTCGGGATTGATTATAGCAAACTGATTGGCGTAATCTTGCAATACTGATACCTCAATTGAGCGCACTTGACCAATACCTGTAAGCATGTGTGTCCATATTGAGCCAAGATATGTTTCAATCTGTAAGCGATTCTCCGGACTTATTTTGTCTTGAATAAAAGGCTCTACAGCTGATTTGAAACGTCCGTGTCGAATAACTTGTGGTTCAACGCCTAGTTTTTCGAGAGTACGCTTATAAAACATAACGTTTCCCGTTAAGCCGCTAAATTGCAAAACACCTTCGGGGTTAAGATAAATCTTGTCGCTAACCGATGCCAAATAATATGCTTTTTGTGTGTAAATATCGGCATAGCTAATTAAAAATTTGCCCGATTTTTTAAATTCTATTAAGGCATTTCGTATCTCTTCGGCTGTTGCCATTCCCGATGAAAGAAGGTCGGGGCGCAGTAAAATGCCCTTTATATTCTCATCATCTTTGGCTTTTTTCAAATTCTCAAGGATTTTGTTTAATCCTACGGTAGAGTTATCTGACAAGCTTGACAATCCTCCAAATGAAAGATTTTCAAAAGGATTATCAGATGTTCGGTCAACAATAGTGCGATTTAACTCAAAAACTATTGTTGAGTTAGGTTTAACTGTAGCTACTTTCGGTTTATCAAAAGTCATAAAACTGGCAATAGCGCCAACGAAAATAAATATGGATAGAAATAGCGCTACGACCATTGCAAGTAGCGATGCGAAAAAATATTTAAAAAAACTTTTCATGGGTTTATAATTTTATAGGGTTTGTTTACTTAAAACAGTTTTTCTCTGATTGAGACTGCTAATTTACGTAATTTGTAAAGTTTTATAAAAGAAAAATCAAAAAAAGTTGGAAATAAATGATTGGGGAACACAGAACACACGGATTAAACAGATTTACACAGATTTGGGATTTGGGTTGGCTCATATAATTGTCAAAGTGACCGTCATAAATCCCTTTGTGGTGGCTTCGATTGCTGCGCACTCACTCACCGAGAACGGTCACTGAGTTTATCGAAGTGACCATTAGCCAACTTTATAAACTTTTAACACTTCAACTCCGTTCAGCAATCAAGAATGCCATATTATTCATTCGTAATTCGTAATTCGTAATTGCCGATTTCTATTCCGTTTCCAAGTCAACCGTTATTTCTTCGTTTCTAATAAAATCAAAAGCTGTTAATCCTCGTAATGCGTA
This sequence comes from Salinivirgaceae bacterium, assembly GCA_035407925.1. Classification (GTDB taxonomy): domain Bacteria; phylum Bacteroidota; class Bacteroidia; order Bacteroidales; family Salinivirgaceae; genus JAAYQU01. The sequence goes on along the minus strand of DAOOBP010000131.1, from coordinate 2,082 downwards.
GTAATTTAGCCAGTAGTCGCGGATTGCACTTACATAATTTCTTCTGGCTCCGTCGCGTTCGTTACCTGCTATGTTTAAGTCAGTTATGGCTACCTTGCCTACCATAAATCTCTGTTTGGCTACCTCGAAACGCAATTGGCTTATCGTATCTGCTTTTGCGGCAGTAATAATCTGGTCCTTTTGCATATTAAACTTAAGAACCTGCAAAAATATTTGCTGTTCAAAATCGAGCTGCTCCTGCTCACCTGTAATTTTTGTCAAATCGAGGTTCGATAAAGCCATTTTATAACGCCCCTTGCCACGACCCCAGTCAACCAAAGGTATTGATAATCCCACACTTACCATTTGCTGGTCAAGCATATCTTCAGTCAATCTTTTTATTTCATTACCTGTTTTTGATAATCCAAAAGAGAGAAATAAGTCAGCGTTAAAAATACGTTCACTTTTAGTACGTGCAACCTCTCTCTCTGCCTCAATTTTATTACGTTGTATCGCCAACATTTTAGGATTATTTTTCAAAGCCAGCTCCAATGCTTTATCCGAATCAATAACAACGTTTGGTACACTGTCGGGTACAACTATTTTCAAAATAACAGTGTTTGGATATCCAAGAAAAGAGCGCAGTCTAAAGTGATAATCCTCATAATCGTTAAGAGACTGTTTGTAAGCGTTTTGCGAGTTTAGAAGAGTTAATTCCATTTGTAAAAGTTCGTCTCTTGCAATTGTGCCGATATTATAACGACCCTGCGCTATTTTATACAGGGTGTCATTATTCTGATAGTTTATTCTTGAAATCTCGGTGTTTATTTGCGCCAACACCAAATCAAAAAACTGTTGGACAGCGCGTTGCGAAATCTCCTCTAACCTTGATTGAAACTGTTTTTTTGCCTCTTCGTAACGTATAGGTTCTATTTTTCTTTCCCATTTGTAAGGGTTGAACGTAAAAAGTGGCTGTTTATATGATATGTTTACTGGGTTCAACATATACGACGTTGCAGTGAGGCTGTCGGTAAAAAAGTCGGTGCGCTGCAGCGCCGAGCCAATTGAAAATTCTCCACCTGTGAATGGTACTTTTTGTGCTAAATTTAGTTGTACTGACGAGTTGTTTCCACGCCGTTCGATAAAAGTATCTGATCCGTCTGGTAGAGTGTATGAAGTAAGCGAGCGGTTTATTCCAAGTGGTAACGAAGTTAGTGACAACGAAGGTAAATAACCTGCTCTATAAGAACGATATTGCCAATAAGAGGCTTTAAATGTGTGGCGTGCCATGGCGCTATGTGGCGACTTGTTACGTGCAATTTCAATTAATTGATCGAAAGTAAGCAATATAGTGTCTTTTTGTGAATACAGAGTCCCTCCAAACAGCAATAATGGTACTATAAGAATAATCGACTTAATGTTTTTCATTAGGAGCATTATTAATACACACAAAGTAAACGAAAATAAGTTAAAAGGTAAAAGAAATTGCAACTTCTTAATGGCTAACAGAAAAAAGGCTGTCTCAGTATATCCGAAACAGCCCAAATTTTTAATCATGAAAACAAATTATCCAACAAAAATACCCTTTTTGATTCTAATTTCAAATTTCTTACTTCTCTTCTGGCAAAAATTGAACAGGATAAGTAAACGTGCTTCTAACTATTTTTCCCTCGCTGACAGCTGGAATCCATTTTTCTACAGACTCTACAAGTCTAATAGCCTCTTTGTCAAACTCCTCATTAACTCCTCGCACAATTTTAATTGAACTTGCTGTACTGTCTTTCTCAATTACAAAACTTACAAAAACTGTTTGCTTTTCAGTAACCTTAAACTTTTTAGGATCAGGTGTAAGTTTTTCCAAACGTTCTTCCTCAGTTCCAGCCCAACCTGTTTGTTTTTCTGAAACAAGGTAAATTGAATCAGAGTCTGACACCTCAAATACTTGAGGTTCTTCCTGTGTAATCTCTTCGCTTTGTTGCTCTTGCTGTTTCCCCGTGTTTGAACCACATGAAACGATAAAGCCACAAATTGCTAATGCGACAATCAATTTGATTTTTAAATTCTTAATGCTCATAATTTTAATTTTTTAAATGTTTGTATAAA
>DAOOBP010000130.1:0-5532 GCA_035407925.1 Salinivirgaceae bacterium | reverse complement strand
ATGCAAAATGGGTTGTTGGTGTTGAATATATTGACGAAGCCATCGATAACGCACGTACAAACTCGGAAATAAATGGAATTAAAAATACAACTTTCATAGCTGGCGATATGAGCAAAGTTCTTAGTCAAGCATTTTTTGGGAAGCACGGTCAACCCGACATTATTGTTACTGACCCTCCACGTGCGGGCATGAATCCCGATGTTATTCAAACCATATTGCAAGCTGGTCCAAAACGAATTGTTTACGTAAGTTGCAACCCCGCAACGCAAGCACGCGATATAGCAATGATGTCGCCAAATTATGAAATAAAAAAAGTTCAGCCTGTTGATATGTTTCCCCACACACACCACGTAGAAAATATCGCATTATTAGAAAAAGTTAATAGTTAAATCCATATCTACACATGATAAATGCAACACAAGCCATAGAAACACTTTTAAACACCAACGAAGCGTTCCTCCAGCTAAAAAATTCGGAGATTCAGAGTGTCAAAAAAAGTCACGAGATTATTACCTATGCACGCGGAGTCTCTATTTTCCTTGTAGGCGAAAAGCCTGATAGCTTACTATGTTTAATAGAGGGTAAAGTTAAAATATATCTAGAAGGTGTTGGTGGTCGCGAACAGATACTTAGAATGGCTCAACCCCGAGGTTTTATAGGATATCGGGCACTATTTGCCGAAGAGAACTACGCCGCCTCAGCGCGTGCCTTGGAAGATTGTGTTGTTGTATCAATTCCGCAACTTGTTTTGACCCAAATTATGGCAAGCAACTCAATGTTTACTCGCAAAATGATGATGCTTATGGCTAAAGAGTTAGGGTCTGCAAATCGCCGAACGGTTGCTTTAACTCAAAAGCACGTGCGCGCTCGCTTAGCCGATTCGCTTCTCTTTTTAAAAGAGACTTATGGTTGCGAAGACGATGGCAAAACAATTTACGCATATTTATCAAGACAAGACATTGCAGGGCTTTCTAATATGACCACATCCAACGCAATAAGAACTCTATCTAACTTTGCCAGCGAGGGAATTTTAGATGTTCGTGGTCGCCGAATAAAAATCCGTGATGTTAATAAGTTGAAAAAAATTAGTGATATGGGGTAAAGCAATTGGCAATTAGCAATGCTTGCACTGAGCGTAGTATTTCGACAGGCTCAATAACATCGAAGTGAACAATTAAACAATTGGAACACAGATAACACGGATTGAACGGATAATCACAGATTTAACGTAGGGCAACCCTTGTGGTTATACTCAAGTAGCGTAATTTTTTTTACCAGTTTAAATGTTACTTCTCGTAAGTTTTGTAACTTGCGAGAAGTTTTTTTTAAGAAAATCGCATAATGAGATTTAATTTAAAGGATTATCTTAAAATATCTGTTCTATATACTTTTGCGTCAGCGTTTCCCGCATTGTTGCAAATATTTGTTCTTCCTGTAATTGAAGGCGAGGGTAGGCTAAATGCCATCGACTTTTCGCAAATGGCTATTGCCGAATCAATTAGCACATTTGTTGGAACATTTATTCTCTTCTCAATGTCGGGAGCCATTTCTCGGTTTTACTACGATTACCTCGATAATCAAAAAGGTTTAAACAACCTGTTTTCCTCTGTTATTATAGGCATACTATTTAGAGGATTGATAATCATAGGAATAGCTGTTGCTTTTGGCGACTATCTGGCATCTTTTTTCAGTCAAGATAGCCTTAACGAATTCTCGTCATACGGCTACGGAGCAATTGTAATTGCTATAAATCGGGCGATAATTGTTGTTACGACTACACTTTATCGCAATCAAAAATTTGTTACACGTTTTGTGCTTATAAACATAGCATTAGCAATTACACGAACTGCAGGACAGTTGATTGGAATCTTCTGCTTTGATATGAGCTTTATTGGATACGTTAATGGTGCAGCTATCGGAGGAGGAATTATTACAGTTATTGTAATTCTTTTGGTGTTTAAAAAGTGTGGTGTCAAGTTTTCACGAGAGTTAATAGCGCCTTTGACAAAATTTGCATTTCCTTTGTTTGTTTTTGAGCTTGTTAAATGGGGCGTTCTGTTTGCCGACAGACTTTTCCTTGAAAGCTCACCCGAACAGTTAGGCATATACGATAACGCTCAACGTTTTGCTGCCGGTATTTACATAATCTTTCAAGGATTGTATGGCGCCGTGCAACCCGATTTTTTCTTATATCTGAAAAAAGGCGTAGAAAATACAATTGCTGACCTAAGACGATTATCGAACATATATTTGCTTCAAGCTCAACTGTCGGCTATTCTTCTGATAATTCCCGTAATAGCTTATATTTATCTATTCTTTGAAACCTCTTTAACTACATCGGGCACGCTGATTGCTATAATTTTCAGTCAATATATAATTACAGCGCTTAACACCCTCTTCTCAATGCCCATAATATTCTACAAGCGAACTGATATCTTTCTATATATCAACCTTTTAGTTTTAGCTACGAGTTTAACAATCAACTATTTCTTAATCCCCATACTTGGATATTACGGAGCTATAATCGCTTCGTATTGTGCAAACACTCTTCAACTTGCCCTGTTTATATATATCCAGAATAAAATTGTTAAAATCAAATGGAACTACCATAAAACATTAACAGTTCCTATGTCGATCGTGAGTTGCGCCATTATTGCCGAATTAATAAAAATTTACACAAATGCAAACTATGCTATTGTTGCAATAATGTTTGTTGCTGTATCACTGCTAATCCTAGGTTTTCTTTATAGAAATGAAATAAAAAATATTATCTTTAAGCTAAAAGATAAAGTAATTGTACAAAGTAATAGTTAACTTTGAGGGATAGATAAAAAACACCACAATAATTTAATAATTAGACAAATGAGACCAAAGATTTTAATTGCAAGTTTACTGTTTATACTCATTAATCAGTCATGCACCGACAACATAGGAATAGCAAGCGGTGGAGGACGTGAGGGCGAGGTAGTTGTTGTTCTTAACGAAGAGTTTCAAGAAGGTGAAGCTGGAAAAATTATTGATCAATATTTGAGGGGTCCATATCTGATTTTGCCACAATATGAGCCACTTTTTAAGCTTTATGTTATCTCTTGGTATTCATTTACCGAGACATTTAAAGCATATAGGAATATTGTAAAAGTTGATATCGGTACAAAATATCAAGAATCGAAAGCCTTGTTGCAACAGAATAAAAATCAGACAGTTATAACTTTAACAGCTCCAACTGTACACGATTTTGTTGAGCTTTTTGAAAAGCACGGCACGCAAATTGTCGATGCTTTATCGAAAAGCGAAAGAGAGTTTGCAAAAAGACAAATAAAAAAGGGCGCTGAAGATAATTTACGGAAATATCTAAAAAACAAACATCACGTTGATATGATTATCCCAAAAGGATACTCAATTAGAAAAGACACAACTGATTTTGTTTATCTTGCCTTAGAAACGAACGAATTAACGTTAGGAATAATGATATATTACTATCCTTATACTGATAAAAAAACTTTTACAATAGACAATTTGCTGAACAAGCGCGATTCTATATGTAAAGAACATATTAAAGGACCTCTTTATCCTGAAAAAATGTCTTATATGACAACATCACGCGATCCATTTACTCCGTTGCTTAAAGAGAGCATGATTGACAATATGTATGTTGCAGAAATTAGGGGTCTATGGAATGTTACCGATGATTTTATGGGTGGTCCATTTTTAAGTACATCACGGGTCGATGAGGAGAGAAACAGAGTCGTAACAGTCGAAGGATTTGTTTATTATCCCAGTGAAAATAAAAGAAAATTTATGCGCTGGTTCGAAGCAATTGCGGAAAGCGTTACTTTCCCTGAGAAAGAGAAGACTCAATAACAATTATTTGATTTTTAAACAAATAACATTAAAACAATGAGCCAAACAAACATAGCAATATTTGCAAGCGGTTCGGGTAGTAACACTGAAATTTTAGTTAACTACTTTCATTTTAATCCGCAAATAAACGTGTCGTGCATCATAACGAATAACCCCAACGCTCATGTTTTGGAACGTGCTAAAAGATTAAAGGTAAAAGCTTATGTCATAAAACCTTCGGAAATGACACCCAGCGGTAAAATACTCTCTATTTTCGTTGAGGAGGATATAAATTTTATTGTCCTAGCTGGATATATGAAGCTAATACCCGAATGGATCGTTAATAGATTTAAAAATAAAATTATAAATATTCATCCTGCACTGTTACCAAAATACGGGGGTAAAGGAATGTATGGGAATCGCATACATGAAGCTGTTATTGCTGCAGACGAAAAAGAATCTGGCATTACTATACACATAATAGACAAAGATTATGACAAAGGGAAAATCCTGTTCCAAGCTACCTGTCCCGTATCGCCAGACGATACTCCTGAAATATTAGCAACGAAAATCCATAGATTAGAACATCGACATTATCCTATTGAAATTGAAAAGTACATAGGACAATTGTAAATACCGATGCTACAGATACATAGTGCAAAAGAGCGATAGCGAAGTTTGGACTATAGTAGCTGTTCAATCGGTATAACGTAATTGCACATTGTTCACTTTGGCTTCGCTCAGTGCAAGCATTGCTAATTGCTAATTGATTAACGATGTCTCTATTTTTTGCGCGTTTTTGGCAACGGTATTGGTTCTAACTTACCTTGTTCAAGTTTCACAACAATCTCTTCAATCATACGATCTTGCCCCTTAGGATCGTAGTTGACTTTCAGGGTCTCTCCAAAAATTCTTGCAATCCCCTGCCAAAAAAATGCAGATACCGATCCACGCATCTCTTTTATTATATTGTATGATGTTTTTCCTGTTTCCCTATCAATAAGTTTAACAAGTATTCTGCCTTCACTAACTTTCATTTTTACTAATTCAGTTTTATATTCAGCCAACAAAGCCTTCTCATACTCCTTAATGTATCTTTTTCTTGCCCTTTCTAAATCCATTTTTGCAATAGTGTCGTTAATTTCATTTAGGACTTTTACTGCTAATCGGGCGTACGGATAAACTTTTCTAACTTTTTGAACAAGAGCGATATATTCTCTGGAGACACGGTCATTCCCTAAAGTTCTTGTAGGATAAACCACAACTGTTGGTAATGTAATAGTTGGCATAGTGTCTCCATCAATAATAACAGCTGGAAGTACCTTCTTATCAGGATACTTCTTAACTTGAGGCAGCTGTTGAGCCTGTACGGAAGTGATGCCTGTTATGAAGATCAGTACGACAATACTACAAAAAGCATTTGTCAACTCGGCTAACTCGTTGATTTGTCTTGCAAAAAACTTACATTTTGTATTTTTCTTGTCAGTTATCATTTTTGCATGATACTGAATTTATTTCACTTACGTAAACTTATATCGGGACAAGTTGAAGGTGTTTGAAAAAAATGTCAGTGAAATTATTACAAAGTTTATAACTTATAATTAATAATGCTATTTCACTGACATTTAAACTGTTTATTTCGACATCTCTGCGAAATATTTAAAGAAGTATGGTATCGTTTCAATTCCTTTG
>DAOOBP010000129.1:0-5685 GCA_035407925.1 Salinivirgaceae bacterium | reverse complement strand
TACATGCATAAAAGTATTAAAGCTTTAGTTTCAATATTTTATTGCAGTAATAGTGAATTAAGAAAAGAGTTAAAGAGAATAATCGGATTTAATCCGTTAAATATTGAGTATTATAAGATAGCCTTAATTCACAAATCGGCTTCTTTTACTTCCTCAGACGGCGCTACAATAAATAACGAACGTCTCGAATTTCTTGGCGATGCCGTGCTTGGTATGACCATTGCCGAATATCTTTACAACAAATATCCCGATATGACAGAGGGAGAACTCACTAAATTGCGTTCGAAATTTGTGAACGGCACTAATTTAGAGAAGTTTAGTAAAGATTCCGGGATAGATAAAATAATTGTTACACGCGCTAACCTACGAAAATCTATTCACTTAACGGGCGATGCGGTAGAGGCTTTAATAGGTGCAATATATCTCGATAGAGGGTTTGGTAAAGCAAAATATTTTATAATAAACAAGTTTTTACCCTCGTGCATATCAGTTCAAAGCAGAAATAATGCAATATATAACTTTAAAAGTGAACTGATTGAGTGGTGTCAATATAAAAAAATTGATTTCAGATACGATACTATCCTACATCCCACTTCAAACAATCATAGACCGCTTTTTTTATCAAATATTTACATTAACGACAGTATAATGGGAGTTGGCGTTGGTCGCTCAAAAAAAGATGCAGAACAAGCTGCGTCGCGTGAAGCTCTTTACGGTTTTCAATGACTATGTATCTGCAGCATCGGTATTTATCCCTTAACTCCGTCCGTGCAGAGCCTGGGGTAAACATTTGTAAAATTTAAAAAATAATTAACTATTTTTAAATTACAATTGGTATAATTGCAAGATTACAGAATAGAAAGCATGGCAAAAAGAAACATAATTAAAACACCCGATACCACTAACGATAACAATATTATAGTAGGTCTTGTAACCGATATTGCTTCATATATGGCATGTTATCAAATAAGCTCCATAATAAACTGTCGCCTGTCAATAAACACCATACCGTGGCATTACGAGAATAATGAAACATCTGACGAAGCAATAGATTTCGAATATTTTAAGTGGAGTTCAGAAACAAAAGGGAAAAAAATATTAGTTATACCTAATATTCAAAGCTTTGACATATTTGAACAATCGTCTATAACATCACTTTACGCTAATGAAATAACTGTTACAACAAAGCATTACACGATACTACCTGCATGGAAACATGTAAAATATATTATGCGTTTCGAAGGATATGAAAACGAAGAAATAATTGCTATAGCAGAAAAAATCAGGGGATCAAAAAAAATGCAGTTAGTTGTAACAAGCTATGTGTCAGAAATTGACAATATTTCTGTTATATATTTTTTCAATTAATAATGCAACTTTTTTATTTTTTCAACTCTTTTTCTAACACTTTTACCATTTGGTTAAAGCTATCTAATTTAAAGCCATAGCCTTGATATATTAAAATACCTTTTTTGTTAATTATATAATTTCTAGGGATCATTTTTTCAGCATACATGCTATAAATCTTTCTGTCAGGATCTGCCGCAATATTAAAAGAGAACTCCTTGTTACGATTAAATATTTCAAGTTCGCCAATTTGATGCTCTCTGCCAATCGAGATTATAACAAGATCTTCATCACTATATTTCTGCCTAAGTAAATTAATATGAGGCATCTCCTCCATACACGGGCGACACCATGTTGCAAAAAAGTTTACAAGAATCACTTTCCCTTTCAACTTGTCAATATCAATAACTTTACCATCTATTGTTCTAACTGTGAAAGGTGGAGCTGGTTTTCCAATATTAACAAACGAGTATATATCTTCATTCTGAGAACAGGCGAAAAGGGGAAAAGAGACGATAAAAAATATAATTACAGACCTAAACATATTAATAGTATCTTTGTCTGGTATCGCCTCAAAAATCGTGCAAAGTATAATTTTTTACATCCTCAAATTATACCAATTCTAATTTTAAAATAGTCCAATCTTTTTTAAAATTTTACAATGGTAAATACCGATGCTACAGACATATAGTCCAAAAGAGCGACAGCGAAGTTTGGACTATAGTGTATGTCCAAACGGTATTAATCATAACTATAAAAAAGATGAGGCTGTTTCAAAAGTCTCATTTAACAAAAAAGCAGTCGACTTATCGACTGCTTTCTACACAACTATGAATAAATTGCATTTCCGTTAATTTACAATTGATGTAAATACGGCGTCGCTAAAATATTTGAAAAACTCTAGATCTTTTTTAGCATATTCTTTAAGCTCTGGTAGTTTTTCGCACGCTGTGCGTAGATTATTCATTGTAAGGTCTGAATCTTGACGGCGAGCGCCAACAATAGCCTTTAAATAATATACATAAGCGTCTTCTTTGTTTTCAACTTTATCAAGAATTTCAATAGCGGAGTCGTAAGCTCTTTCATTTTGTGTTTGACTATAGCTTACTACTTTTTGTAATGCATTGTTAAAGGTGTTAAATCCTGCAGAGTTGAACAAATTTCCTGATTCCTCATATTTTCCTTCTTTCAATGCAATTACAGCCTGATTGTAGCTAGCTTCTTTCGAACCTGAACCAGCTGCGCTTAAAGTTTCTTTAGCAGCAGCATAGTCTTTGCGCATCATTTGGCATGCACCTAAATTATTTGTAACTGTACTACTTTTGTTTACATCTCCAGCAGCTTTAAAATATTGTTCAGCTTCGTCAACTCTACCTTGTTTGAATGCTGCCCAACCGCAGTTGTTGTGTGTTCTCCAATCATCTGCATAAAGCTCGGCGGCTTTTTTGTAGATTTTATACTGGTTGTCTAAATCACCTTCATACAGTGTTGCTGCAAATAAAATCTCTTCAAGTTTAAGAGTATCAGGATTGTTAAGCGCTAAGTCTTTCAATTCCTCGTCTGTATAACCGCTTACAGTTACAACAACTTTAAACTCTGCACGACGAAGGTCTGGTAAAATTTGTTTTTTAATCTCTTCGAAAGCAGCAGTAATGTTTTTAATCTCTTTTTCACGTACAACAGGGTCGGTGTACATTGAAAGAACCCTTAAAATCAAGTCTTTATCTTGTATTTCAGATTTCTGCATTAATTTTTGGAAACCTTCCCAGTCTTCTGCAGTAGAGCGAGCTTTATAAGCCTCTGGTGCAATCTCAATTTTAGCTTTCTTTGAAGTTTGATCTAAGAATTTTTGAGAAACATCTTTACGTTTTTCTGAAAGTTTAGTATTCAACTCAATTGGACCATCAGGAGATGCATAAGCTTCTAAGATAATATCTTTAATTTCAATTCTTTCTGCTTTTGAAACTTCAACAATATAATCTTGCAAAGCCTTAATCTCTTCCTTTTTCAACTCTGAAGAGCGAATGTCAGATTGATTGATAAGGAAGTTAATTTTTGCTCCTTTTTCTTCGCTTGTTGTACGAACGAAATTATCTGGAGCGCGGACAACCATTGCATCTGCTTGAAGCAATAGTGGTGTGATTATTACACCGTCTGCAATTTTTTTGTCGAAAATTCCGAGTTTTTTGTCTTTCATAGAACCTTCACCTCTGGCATAAAGTTCTGCTTGCATCATACCTTCTTCGTAAGCAAAGACACCTTCAGTTTCAAAAGTTCCGCCCATATCAAATGATATTGACTGGTTGTTTCCTTGAACATCTTGTCCTTGAAGTTGTTTAGAAGGAAGTGTAACCTCTTTTCCAGCAAATTTTAACACTGGAGTAACTTCAAGCTCAGCTTTTTTGATGAAGAATTTTGGAGGAAACGTTCCTTTAATTTTCACTTTTACGCTATCGCCATGCAATTCCAAGATTTGTGGTGTTACTTCGAATTTAACATCGTCAGCAAGTTTTTTCATTTTGTCAAGGTTGTCACACCCGCTAAGTGCAACAATTGAAAGTGCTGCAACTGATAATAAAATTAATCTGATTTTTCTCATATTCATTTGGTGTTTATGTGATTAATGTCAAAGTTAATATTTAAACTTATGTTTTAAAAATCTATTGTTCTATATACATAGTTGTTAATACCAGAGTACAAATTTATTAAATGATTTTTAATAACAAAAACTTTGAGCAAAAAATCTATTATCTTATCATTTTTATCAAGTTGTTTTTTATGTTATTAACCTCATGATAATTTGCTTTAAGTTTTGTTACAACTGCAAATAAAGTATTTAAAAAACTGCTAAATACCTTATTTTCACTGCTTTCTAAAATTTCAATGGCTTTCTCTGGGTCACCTTTTACTCCTCGGTATTTACTTAATCCAACAAAAACATTTTTTAGCGTACTTAAATCTTTATAAAGAGTTAACCATTTGTTTCGTACAAAGAAAGGCAACATTACTTTACCTTTAAGGGGTATTATGGAAAAATTTTGTAATAAAATAGAATTTGTTTTTTTTTGAAAATCATATAACGACAGTTCGCAAAAATCTTCCCAATGCTTCGCAAGCACATAATCATACGCCATATCGGCGATTATTCCGCTGTATCGTCCGTATGATTCAGCAAACAGTTTCTTTACTTCTATATACTCCTTATTTCTATCGGTGGTAAAATCAATTTGTCTATGCATAAGTATTCCGCGCGATATTTCAAAAGGATATTCTTTATATTTACTTCCTTTAACAAAATCGGCAATAAAATTACCTATCATCAAGTTTTCATCTTCGTGTCCAATATATAGATGTGCTAAATAGTTCATAAGAAGTTGTTTATCAGGATTTAATGCTATTTAATATGTTTCTTAACATACGCCCCTTAACCCAATACATTATCAAAATAAACGTTAATAGTGTTAAATTTCTTAATTTTGCTAAAAAAACAAAGTTAACTAAAAAATAAAGGAGGATTACTTATGTCAAAAAAAAATGTGATTATTATTGGCGCCGCAGGCAGAGATTTTCACAACTTCAACACCTATTATCGCAATGACGATCAGTTTAATGTGGTAGCATTTACGGCTGCTCAAATTCCCGATATTGACGGCAGAAAATATCCTGCAGAACTTGCAGGACCTCTATATCCTCAGGGAATTCCAATTTACGCTGAGAGCGAATTATTAGATTTGATAAAAAAATTTAAAGTTGATGTGTGCGTATTTTCGTACAGTGATGTTACTTATCAGTACGTAATGAGTCTTGCTGCGAAAATTAACGCTGCAGGAGCAAATTTTGTACTATTAGGAACTAAAGGAACACAGATTAAATCAAAAAAACCTGTAATTGCTGTTTGTGCAGTTCGTACTGGTTGTGGTAAGTCGCAAACTTCTCGTCGCATTGTAGAATTACTTACAGCAAAAGGATTAAAAGTTGTTACTATTCGTCACCCAATGCCATATGGAAACATCGCTGCACAAAAAGTACAGCGTTTTGCAAAAATTGAAGACTTAGCCAAACATAAATGTACAATCGAGGAGATGGAGGAGTACGAACCACACGTTGTAGCAGGTAATGTTATTTACTCTGGCGTTGATTATGAGGCGATTCTTCGCGCAGCAGAAAACGATCCCGATGGTTGCGACGTAATTCTTTGGGACGGTGGCAATAACGACTTCTCATTTTACGAAACCGACCTTATGGTTACAGTAGTTGACCCACATCGTGCTGGTCATGAACTGAATTACTATCCTGGCGAAACCACTTTAAGATTAGCCGATGTTGTTGTAATTAACA
>DAOOBP010000128.1:0-5730 GCA_035407925.1 Salinivirgaceae bacterium | reverse complement strand
TTTAAAGAATTTTATTGGACCATTAATAGCATCTTTTCTAATATCGCTATTTGTGTTACTTATGCAGTTTCTTTGGCGTTACGTCGAAGATTTTGTTGGTAAGGGGCTTTCTATAGGCGTAATTCTTGAAATTTTGATGTATGCCAGCTCATCATTAGTTCCTATGGCTTTGCCGCTTGCTGTTTTATTATCTTCAATAATGGTTTTTGGCAATTTGGCAGAGCATAATGAACTAATGGCGATAAAATCGGCTGGCGTATCTCTAATTAGAATTATGCAACCTATAATGATTATAACCATATTCATATCAATATTTGCGTTCTACTTTTCCAATTATACACTTCCTCGTAGTAACCTAAAAATGAGGTCATTATTGTACGATATATCCAACAAGCCTCCTGAAATTATTATACCTACCGGCACTTTTTATAATGAATTACCCGGATATTCAATAAAAGTTGGAGGGCGTGATAGAGAGACAAAAATGTTATACGATCTTTTAATATATGACCATTCAGCAGGTCGCGGAAATATCAGTGTTACCATTGCCGAAAAAGGTATGATGTATTATGTCAATGAACATCAATATATTATACTTCATCTGTTCAATGGTGCGATGTATGAAGACGAGCAAGTGAAAAATCAGTCGCAAAGGTATAGTTTTCCACATAGACGACATACTTTCGAAGAACAAAAAATTGTATTTGACATAACTGGCTTTGGGTTAAAGAGATCTGATGAAAATCTTTTTAAGAGTCATTATAAAACTCTTGGAACAAAAGATCTGTCGCTTGCGATGGATACCCTGCAAATGAAAATATCCGAGCAAATATCCAATCTTAAAGATAACCTGGTAAAATCCAACTACTTCAGACGTTTAAGCAATCCTCATAATGATAGTATTGAAGTTGTTTTCCCAAAAACAAAGCTATCTACGGACAGCCTAATGAGCTCTTTTGAACTGTCAATGCAAAAAGCAACGATAAGTTCTGCACTATCGTTCGCCAGAAACACTCAGTCGTTCATACAAAGCGAAAACGGAGCATTAAAAAGCCGACAAATTTGGAAAATAAAGCATGAAGCCGAATGGCATAATAAATATACTCTATCATTGGCATGCATTGTGCTGTTTTTTATTGGGGCGCCTTTAGGGGCAATTATTAGAAAAGGAGGAATAGGAATGCCTGTTGTTGTAAGTGTGATTTTATTTATTACCTATTATGTATTAGGAATGCTTGGGAAAAAATCAGCTGAACAAAATCAAATAGCTGTATGGTTGGGCATGTGGTTATCAACAATTATTTTTGTTCCTATAGGAATTTTTCTAACTTCACGTGCATTAAGAGATCGTGTAATAATTAACGTTGATCCTTACATAAAGCTTGTTACTACTCCGTATCGTTTTTTAGTAAAACGGATTAGATTATATAAAATTAAAACTGTTAACAAAAGAAGGTGAACAATTAATATAAAATAAGTGTCTGATTATCAATATACATTCAACAATTGTTGTAAAACTTTATAGAAATGAACATTCTATTTTTAACAAATAAAATGCCTTATCCTCCAACAGATGGGGGCACAATATCAACATTGAATATGATTAAGGTGTATAGTATGGAGGGAAACAGTGTTACTGTGTTGGCAATGAATACACACAAACATAATTTCGATGTCAAAGACATGCCAGAAGAACTTACTAAAAATATCAGATGGCACACTTGTTATGTAGATACCAGAATTAAGCCACCTGAAGTGCTCTTCAATTTAATGTTTTCAAATATACCATATAATGCAAAGCGTTTTATATCAAATACTTATCGCAATAAGTTAAAGCAAATACTTAGTCAAGAAAAATTTGATATTGTTCAGTTAGAGGGTTTGTATTTATATCCTTATATTTCAACCATTAGAAAAAGTTCTAATGCTTTAATCGCTTTCCACGCTCACAATGTAGAACAGGAGATATGGAAACGTACAGTCAGAAATCAAAATCCAGGATTAAAACGTATGTACAACCGTGTATTGTCTGTTAGAATGCAACGCTTAGAAAATAGATCCTTACATAAGTTTGATATATTAGTCCCTGTGACTGAACGAGATAGTCATATTCTTGATTTTTTAGGAAATGAAAATGTGACTTATGTAGCGCCGACAGGTGTCATATTGTCAAATTTTGAAATTCCTGAAAATTTACCTGCTCCAAAGCATAATACTCTGTTTTTTATAGGCGCTTTAGATTGGTTTCCAAATCAAGAGGGAATGCTATGGTTTTTAGATAATGTCTGGCACTTAGTATTAAAAGAATATCCCGATATTGAGCTACATATAGCAGGAAGAAATGCTCCAGCAAATTTTGAACATAAATTAAACAGAAAAAATGTGGTTTTTCACGGACAGGTTGAAGATGCCAAAGAATTTTGCCTTAAATACAACATAATGATTTCTCCATTGTTAACAGGTTCTGGAATGAGAGTAAAACTAATTGAGGCAATGGCTTTGAAAAAACCCATAGTCTCAACTTACGTCAGCGCCGAGGGAATTAAAGTTGTTAACAAAATTCACATGACATTAGCACACGATGAATATGAATTTGCAAATGGAATAATTGACCTGTTAAAAAATCCTGAAAGATGTAAAATGTACTCAGAAAATGCCAGACTGCACGTTGAAAAGCATTTCGACAGTGTTAAAATAATGCAAGGATTATTGAAGTTTTACAAATATATGTTAGAAAAGAGACAAAAATAATGAGCCTCTATATATTCATTGTTTTACTGCTGATTGCAATCTACCCTTACGTTATCTATCCTGTTATAGGGTACGTTATAGTTTGCATAAAAAGATTGTTTTCGCCTAATATTAACCATGATAACTCGACAGAATATAAAACAATTACTTTGTTAATTGCAGCCTATAACGAAGAACTTTTTATAAACGAAAAAATTAAAAATACAGTAGAACTTGATTATCCAAAAGATAAATTAAAAGTAATTTTTGTCACAGATGGCTCGGACGATAAAACTCCCGAAATTGTATCTGCGCACAAAGAATTTGTTCACATGCATTTGAATGAAAGGAGAGGAAAAATACATGCAATGCATAGAGGTGTATTACAAGCAGATAGCGAAATAGTGGTTTTTTGTGATGCAAATACATACCTAAACAAAGACTCCTTAAAACATATATCTAATGCTTTTCAAAATCCCAAAGTCGGTTGTGTTTCAGGCGAAAAGAGAGTTATATCTGATAAAAAAGATAGTGCAGCGCCAGCGGGCGAAGGATTTTATTGGAGATTTGAAAGTTTTTTGAAAAAAATTGATAGCGAATTATATACAGCCGTAGGAGCAGCAGGCGAACTGTTTGCAATTAGACGCGATTTGTATGAAGAGATACCTAACGACACTATTTTAGACGATTTCTTACTAACATTGTCTATAGTTAAAAAAGGATATAAAATAAAATATGAGCCTCGTGCGATAGCTTCAGAATATGGCTCGGTAAGTGTCAAGGAGGAGATGAAAAGAAAATATAGGATATCTGCAGGCTGTTTTCAGGTTCTTTTCAGAAACCCGTGGCTGATAAACATTTTTAAATATCCAGTAGTGGCTTTTCAATTTATTTCACACAAGCTAATGCGTTGGTTGACAACTCCATTGATAATAGCGATATTAATTCCATATAACATAGCATTAGCTATCATATACCCAGATAACAAGCTTATTATCACTCTACTAATTCTCCAAGCATTGTTTTATCTTTTTAGCATTTTTGGATATTTTATACAGCATTTGAATCTAAAAAACAAATATCTATTTATTCCATATTATTTTACAATGGCCAATGTTGCACAGTTTGTTGGATTGTGGCGTTTTATAAAAGGTAACACAAGCGTAAAATGGGAAAGAGCTGAACGTATTAAAAGAAAATAAAAAATAAATCATAATGACAAACACCGTACAACTGAACACGATAGAAGAAGCAGTTGAAGATATTAAAGCTGGCAAAATTGTAATAGTTGTAGATGACGAAGATCGTGAAAATGAAGGCGATTTTATAGCATCGGCAGAATTAGCTACACACGAAACAGTAAACTTTATGGCAACACACGGTCGTGGCTTAATTTGTTGTGCTATCCCTGATGAAAGAGCAGACGAGCTAGAACTTGAACTTATGGTGGGTAAAAACACTTCACATTACGACACTCCGTTTACAGTTTCTGTCGATCTTGTAGGATATGGCTGTTCAACAGGTATTTCAGCGTTAGACAGAGCTAAAACCATTAATGCACTTGTAGATCCAAAAACTAAGCCAGAAGAATTAGGCAGACCTGGTCATATTTTTCCACTCAGAGCAAAAAATCGTGGAGTTATAAGACGTGCGGGTCACACTGAAGCTGCTGTCGATTTAACTAGAATGGCTGGTTTAAGACCTGGCGGCGTGCTTGTTGAGATTATGAATGAAGATGGCACGATGGCACGACTACCACAACTACTTAAAATTGCCAAAAAATTTGACATGAAAGTAATTAGCATAGAAGACCTGATTGCATATAGATTAAAAAGCGAAAGTCTTGTGATTAAAGGCGTTGAAGTTGATATGCCAACAAAATACGGACATTTTCATTTAATCCCGTTTCTACAAAAAAGCAATGGTCTTGAACACATTGCCCTTATAAAAGGAGAGTGGGATGACGATGATGAGATTTTGGTAAGAGTACACTCAAGCTGTATGACAGGCGATATTTTTGGCAGTCAACGCTGTGACTGTGGAGATCAGCTTCACAAAGCAATGGAACTAATTGAAAAAGAGGGACGTGGAGTAATTGTGTATTTAATGCAAGAGGGGCGCGGTATTGGACTTATGAACAAAATAAAAGCCTACAAGCTGCAAGAAGAGGGTTTAGATACTGTCGAAGCAAATATAGAGTTAGGTTTTGCAGCCGATGAGCGCGATTATGGAATAGGCGCACAGATTCTCAGACAACTAAATGTTCGCAAAATGCGCCTTTTAACAAATAACCCAGTGAAACGCATTGGTCTTGAAGGCTACAATCTTCAAATCGTTGGAAATGTAAGAATTGAAGGAGAGGTAACGTGTTACAATAAAAGATACTTGGAGACTAAGGCTAAAAAGCTGAAACATAATATAAATCTTTTTAAGTACGAGGAATAGAACACAGATAACACGGATTAAACGGATTATCACAGTTTTTCAAGGCGGTGTCTCATTCTTTTCTTTTAACTTTCAACACATCGATGGTTGTTGAGCGGAGTCAAAAGACTTAGCTCATTTCGACTCCGCTCAATGACCAAGTACAACGCTTCGCTCTGTGCAAGTATTGCTCATTGCTCATTGTTCATTCTATAGATATTTGAAAAATATGAGCAGTGTGCTTATCAATATCTATTTGTAAACCGCTTGTTATCAGCTCATTGACAGATGTTTCGATTGTGTTGTTATTGCAAAAAATTCCTTTAATTTTTAATGCCCTGCTTCTGTCTAAGCCCATTACTTCAAATGCGTGCTCAGGGAAGTTGAGCCTAAATGAATGTTTTTTATTACAGTCAAAATTAGCAACTATTAATAAAATATTGTGCCCGAAATATCGCAAATAGGCAAAAATCTTGTCAATATCTAAGTTGTTTTGATTGACGTACATTAGGTCAAAAAATGAGGAGTCGAGTATTTGTCTATACTCTTGTCTGAGGTTGAGCAAATCGGAGTAAA
>DAOOBP010000127.1:0-5781 GCA_035407925.1 Salinivirgaceae bacterium | reverse complement strand
CACAACGGAATAATCCTTATTGTGAATTGCTTCAAAATTTGTACGACAAAGTTAGTACAAGTTTTTTAATTGACAAAATTCTTTTGAATTAAAAATATTTTTTAAATTTGCAAAAATATAAAACAAATATCATGAAAAAAATTCTTGGATTAGACCTTGGCACCACCAGTATAGGATGGGCATTAGTAAATGAAGCGGAAAATAATGAAGAAAAATCTTCTATTATTAAATTAGGGGTACGTGTTAATCCTTTGACGGTTGACGAACAGCAAAATTTTGAAAAAGGTAAAAGTATTACAACCAATGCAGATAGAACACTCAAGCGTAGTATGCGCCGTAATCTTCAACGTTATAAACTTCGACGTGAAAACTTAATTGAAATTTTAAAGGAAAACGGTTTTATTACAGACGAGACTATTTTATCGGAAAATGGCAATGACACAACCTTTGAAACCTACCGTTTAAGGGCAAAAGCGGCAATAGAAGAAATTTCATTGGAAGAATTGGCACGTGTTCTTTTGATGATAAACAAAAAACGAGGATATAAGAGTAGTAGAAAAGTAAAATCAAATGAAGAAGGTCAATTAATAGACGGAATGGAGGTTGTAAAACAAATGTATGAAAACAACCTAACTCCCGGACAATATTCTCTTTCTTTATTAAAAAAAGGAGGTAAAAATCTTCCTGATTTCTATCGTTCTGATTTGGAGGCTGAATTTGATAAAGTATTCGATAAGCAAATGAAGTTTTATCCCGACATTCTTTCTTTGGATTTGAAAGAAGAATTGCGTGGCAAAAAGCGTGATGCAGTGTGGGCTATATGTGCTAAACATTTTAAAGAAAATGGATTTGAATTGGTTGGCGTAAAACGCCAAGGGAAAATAGCCGAACAAAAGGAAGAAAATTATGAATGGCGAACAAAAGCACTTTCCGAAAAAATGGAGTTGGAACAATTTGTAATTGTTATTCAACAAATAAATATTCAACTTAATAACTCAAGCGGTTATCTTGGAGCCATCAGTGACCGTAGCAAAGAACTTTACTTTAACAAACAGACTGTAGGACAGTACCAAATGGCTGAATTGGATAAAAATCCAAATTACAGTTTTAAAAATCAAGTATTCTACCGACAAGATTATTTAGATGAGTTTGAAAAAATATGGGAGACGCAATCCAAATTTCATAAGGAATTATCTGCCGATTTGAAAAAAGAGATTCGAGATGTAGTTATCTTTTATCAACGACCTCTCAAATCTCAAAAAGGCTTGATTTCGTTTTGTGAATTTGAAAACAAACAGGTAGAGGTTGAAGTTGACGGAAAGAAAAAAATAAAAACGATAGGATTACGAGTTTGTCCAAAATCGTCTCCTCTGTTTCAAGAGTTCAAAATATGGCAAGTACTAAATAATCTTAGTGTTAATGGCGAAGATTTGGAACAAGAAGAAAAAGAAGCTCTTTTTGCTGAACTTTCTATTAAAGAAAAACTAACAAAAACAGAAGTTTTAAAGTTATTGTTTGAAAATCACAAAGATTTGGATTTGAATTATAAAGAGGTAGAAGGGAATCGTACACAAGCAGCTTTATTTAAAGCCTATCAACAGATTATTGAATTGAGTGGTCATGGAGAATATGATTTTTCAAAGATGTCATATTCTGAAGTTATGGAAATAGTTGAACCTGTTTTTAAAGGATTAGGCTATAATACAGAAATATTGCATTTTGATTCATCGCTTGAAGGCAAAGAGTTTGAAAAACAACCAGCCTATCAATTGTGGCACTTGTTGTATTCATTTGAAGGAGACAATTCAAAAGTTGGAAACGAAAAACTTGTGAATAAAATTTCTACTTTGTATGGCTTTGAAAAAGAATACGCTAAACTCATTGCTTCTGTTACATTTCAATCGGATTATGGTAATCTCAGTACGAAAGCAATGCGCAAGATATTACCGTATATGAAAGAAGGTAGCGAATATAGCGTTGCTTGTGAATATGCAGGCTATCGTCATTCCAAAAAATCTTTAACAAAAGAGGAGTTAGACAATAAAGTTTATAAAGAAAAATTGGAACTTCTGCCACGAAACAGTTTACGCAATCCTGTAGTAGAAAAAATTTTGAACCAGATGATAAATGTGGTGAACTGCATTGTTGATACGTATGGGAAGCCCGATGAAATTCGTATTGAGTTGGCACGAGAACTGAAAAAGAGTGCCAAAGAACGAGAAGAAATGACCAAAGCTATTTCTCAAGTTAAAGCTGAACATGACAAGTATAGAGCAATCCTTCAGAATGAATTTGGTATAACCAATGTGAGCCGCAACGACATAATTCGTTATAAACTATATCTTGAATTGAAAGATAACGGTTATAAGACTCTTTATTCCAACATATACATTCCGCAAGAAAAACTATTTAGTAAAGAGTTTGATATTGAACATATTATTCCTCAAGCAAAACTTTTTGATGATTCTTTTTCAAATAAAACCATAGAGAGCCGAAGCATAAACATAGAAAAAGGCAATCTTACGGCATTCGATTATGTAAAAGAAAAGTATGGTATTCAGGGATTGTCTGATTATCAAACTCGTGTAGAAGACTTGTGTAAAAAAGGTTTGATTTCTAAAACTAAACGCAATAAATTATTGATGCAGGAGGCTGACATTCCGTCCGGTTTTATAGAACGTGATTTGCGAGACTCACAATACATTGCAAAAAAGGCTCGAGAAATATTGGAAGATTTGGTAAAATTTGTTGTACCTACCACAGGAGCCGTTACCGACCGTTTACGTGAAGATTGGCAATTGATTAATGTAATGCAGGAGTTGAATTGGGATAAATACGATAAATTAGGGCTAACGGAATACTATCAAGACAAAGATGGCAGGCAAATTTCTCGTATAAAAGATTGGACAAAACGTAACGACCATCGTCATCACGCAATGGACGCACTTACAATTGCATTTACAAAGCGAAGTATCATTCAGTATCTGAATAACTTAAATGCCCGTAGTGACAAGTCTGGCAGCATATATGGTATTGAACAAAAAGAACTTTATAGAGACAGCCACGGAAAACTTAAATTTAATCCGCCAATACCTTTAGATGAATTTAGGGCAGAGGTAAAGCATCATTTGGAAAACACCTTAATTTCGATAAAAGCAAAAAATAAAGTTACAACACAGAATATCAACATTACAAAAAGAAAAGGAGGTGTAAACAAAACAGAACAACAAACGCCACGCGGACAACTGCACAATGAAACTATTTACGGAAGTATTAAACAATATGTTACGAAATTTGAAAAAGTTGGATCCGATTTTAATGCTGAAAAAATAGTAACAGTAAGCAAACCTGCTTATCGCGAGGCATTGTTGCGTCGTTTGCAAGAATTTAACAACGACCCTAAAAAGGCTTTTACCGGTAAAAACAGTTTGGAAAAAAATCCTATATTTTTGGATAAAGCTTGTTCAAAACAACTACCGGAGAGAGTAAAAACGGTAAGTTTAGAAACTGTTTATACAATTAGAAAAGATGTTTCACCCAATTTAAAACTCGACAAAGTAATAGACGCAAATATTCGTAAAATTCTTGAAGCACGTTTGAAAGAATACGATGGGGATGCTAAAAAAGCTTTTTCAAATCTCGACGAAAATCCTATTTGGTTAAATAAGGAAAAAGGTATCGCCATAAAGAGTGTAACTATTACCGGTGTAAGCAATGCCATTGCTTTGCATGAAAAACGTGATAAAGATGGTAAATTAATTCTTGATACTGATGGAAAGGTTCAACCGTCCGACTTTGTCAGCACAAGTAATAATCACCACGTCGCTATTTATCGAGATGCTAATGGCGACTTACAAGAAAATGTGGTTTCATTTTTTGAAGCTGTAACACGAGTAAATTTAGGACTTCCTATCATTGACAAAGATTATAAGCGTGATGAGGGATGGAATTTCTTGTTTACGATGAAACAGAATGAATATTTTGTGTTCCCAAACAAAGAAACAGGTTTTGATCCTAATGAAATTGATTTATTAAATCCGGAAAACTATGCTTTAATTAGTCCGAATTTGTTTAGGGTGCAAAAAACAACTATTAAAGATTACTTTTTTCGACATCATTTGGAAACAACAGTTGATGATAAAAAAGAATTGAAAGATATAACTTGGAAAAGATGTGGTTTATCTGCAATTAACGGTATTATAAAAGTTCGTGTAAATCATACAGGTCAAATAGTTTCTGTTGGAGAATATTAACAATTGTAGTACCATGATTAAACGAACCTTATATTTCAGTAATCCGGCTTACTTGTCGTTAAAAAATTCCCAATTGGTCATAAAATTTCCCGAAGTAGAGAAAAATAACTTGCCGGATTCGTTTAAGCAATCGGCTATTATTACTATTCCGATAGAGGATATTGGAGTGGTAGTACTTGATAATAAACAGATTACCATTACCCACGGAGCAATGGAGGCGTTGCTTGAAAACAACTGTGCTTTAATTACTTGCAATAGTGCTCGAATGCCTGTAGGCTTAATGCTTCCACTTGCCGGAAATACGACTCAAAACGAACGTTTCAGAAACCAACTTGACGCATCACTTCCGTTAAAAAAACAACTTTGGCAGCAAACGGTGCAGTATAAAATTAGAAATCAAGCTGCCGTGTTGGCTCAAGTAACCGGAGAACCGGCAAAAAATATGTTGGCGTGGGCGTCAGATGTAAAAAGTGGAGACAGTGATAATTTAGAAGCTCGTGCTGCTGCTTATTATTGGAAAACAGTTTTTCCGACTATTCCCAATTTTGTAAGACAGAGAGAAGGTATTCCGCCCAACAATTTACTCAATTACGGTTATGCTGTTTTGCGGGCAGTTGTTGCACGTTCGTTGGTGGTGAGCGGTTTGTTGCCAACGTTGGGCATTCATCACCACAATCGTTACAATGCCTATTGTTTAGCCGACGATGTGATGGAGCCGTATAGACCAATAGTCGATAAAATAGTAGTAGAAATTTTAGCGAGTGGATTGGATATTTCGGAACTGTCGCAAGAGTTAAAAGTAAAATTCTTGTCGCTGCCGCAGGTTGATGTACCTATCAATGGTCAAATGTGCGTGTTGATGAATGCCGTAGCGAGGACAACGGCTTCGTTATACAAATGTTTTAATGGCGAGGCGCGTAAAATAGTTTATCCGGAACTATAAAAAATGGAACGTTTCAGTGAATATCGAATTATGTGGGTATTAGTATTTTTCGATTTGCCTACCGAAACAAAAAAGGATAGAAAAGCGTATGCTGATTTTCGGAAAAAATTGGTAGCGGATGGTTTTGTTATGTTTCAATTTTCCATCTATTTACGCCATTGTGCGAGTGCTGAAAATGCCGATGTGCATATAAAACGTGTGCAAAGAGCCTTGCCTGAATATGGAAAAGTTGGAATTTTGCGTATTACGGACAAACAATTTGGCGATATGGAACTATTTATAGGCAAAAAATCTGTTATTCTCAATGCTCCTGTGCAGCAATTGGAACTTTTCTGAAATAGAAAAAGTGCATTAAAAATAAATAAAATCCCATCAATTTCGATGGGATTTTATTTTCTAAAACAGCATTTAATTCATTGTTTAAAAACGACTTACAGAGGTTCAGGCTGTTTCTGAAAGTCAAAGATACAAATTTTGAAAGCAATTCACAACTAGCCCGTGTGCGCCACGCGGATAACTGAGCTGTTTCTGAAAGTCAAAGATACAAATTTTGAAAGCAATTCACAACAGAGACAAAGAGAGCAT
>DAOOBP010000126.1:0-5782 GCA_035407925.1 Salinivirgaceae bacterium | reverse complement strand
AAGAACTACCTAAAAGTGTTGAAGAAGGTAGTTGGTTTAGATGGATATTATATGGGATTGGAACATTTGTAATACTTGCCGCTGCTGGTTATTTATTTGGTATAAACCCTTTAAATTCTGAATCTTGGGTTAGCCTAGACGTTGCAGGTCGGATATTGCAATATTTTATGGTAGCTGTTACATTAATTGTGGTTGCAGTTCCGGAAGGATTGCCAATGAGTGTAACCCTAAGTCTAGCATTAAGTATGCGTAGAATGCTTCAAAACAATAATCTAGTAAGAAAGATGCATGCTTGTGAAACAATGGGAGCAACAACGGTTATTTGTACTGACAAAACTGGCACTTTGACGCAAAATCAAATGCAAGTTTTTAAAGCTGATTTTTTCTGTTTAAATGGTGGTAAACTTTCAAATGATGAAAACCATAATATTATCAAGGAGAGTATTTCTGTTAATTCAACAGCATATCTTGATTATTCTGAACCATCAAAAATAAAAACTTTAGGCAATCCAACAGAAGCTGCTCTGTTATTATGGTTACATGAACAAGGCATAAATTATTTAGATATTCGTGAAGATTCGGAAGTAATCGAACAACTTACATTTTCAACCGAAAGAAAATTTATGGCTTCTTTGATTAACAGCCCTTTGTTAAGTAAAAAAGTCTTATATGTTAAAGGTGCTCCTGAGATTGTTTTGTCAAAATGTGGTAAGATATTAACAGAGCAAGGTTTAAAAGATGCTAAGGAATATAACTCGATAATCGAAAATTCCCTAACCCAATATCAGAATCAGGCAATGAGGACTTTGGGGTTTGCGTACGAGATTATCGAAGACAATATTGACAGATTTGAAAATGGAAAATTAGTTAATTCAAATCTTGTTTTTCTTGGAGTAACAGCAATCTCTGACCCTGTTAGATTAGATGTTCCTTCCGCAGTAACAAAATGTTTAAATGCCGGTATTGAAGTGAAAATTGTAACTGGTGATACTCCGGGTACGGCTAAGGAAATTGGTCGTCAGATAGGTATTTGGAATGACAGTGATAACTTTCATAATATTATTACTGGTATTGAGTTTGAAAATCTTTCCGATGAAGAAGCTCTAAAAAGAGTGCAACATTTAAAAATAATGTGCAGAGCAAGACCAACCGATAAACAAAGATTAGTTCAACTATTGCAAAGAAACGGTTCTGTTGTTGCTGTTACAGGTGATGGCACAAATGATGCACCAGCTTTGAATTTTGCTCATGTTGGCTTATCAATGGGTTCAGGGACTTCTGTTGCCAAAGAAGCCAGCGACATAACACTGTTAGATGACTCATTTAGTAGTATTACAACTGCTGTAATGTGGGGTCGTTCATTATACCAGAACATTCAACGTTTTATTCTTTTTCAATTAACAATAAACGTTGCTGCCCTTATTATTGTCTTTTTAGGTTCAATATTCGGTCATGAATTACCTTTGACTGTTACGCAAATGCTTTGGGTGAACTTAATTATGGACACATTTGCAGCAGGGGCATTGGCTTCTCTGCCTCCGAATTTGCGTGTAATGGATAATAAACCTAGGAAAAATGAGGATTTTATAATTACACCTTCAATGAGGTTCAATATTCTTTTTGTCGGTTTTTCATTCGTAATTATTTTATTAGGACTTCTCTTTTATTTTTCAAATAATGGTGAAGTTAGTCGTTATGACTTATCTCGTTTCTTCACAATATTTGTAATGTTACAATTCTGGAATATGTTTAATGCAAAAGCATTCGCATCAGGTAAATCTGCTTTCCATGGATTAAATAAATCTATTGGTTTCTTAATTGTAGCTTTTGTCATTTTAGTAGGTCAAATATTAATTGTTGAATTTGGAGGCGAAGTTTTCAGGACTGTTCCATTAACATTGAAAGACTGGGCAGTAATTATTGGGTCGACGTCTTTTGTCTTATGGTTAGGTGAAATTATTCGAGCAATTAAACGCTAACGCACATAGCCAAGCACAATGGCAGGTCGCACAAGCCAACGCTAAAGCCAAAACCTGCCATAGAGCTTGGCTATTTTCCTACCCTGACTTACCCTACACAAAAAAACTAAATCTTTTAAGACAGAGAAAACGGAATGACAGGATTGAAAAAATATCTCAAACCATTGAAAGACAATAACGCCCAGTTGGTAACATCGTGTATAAAACATTTGGCGGATAGTGCTAATTTCAAGGGTGTTACATCTAATAAGCATTGTAGCGGTTTGACAGTGAAGTGCTTCGAAATGCCAAACGTTTCATACACGTAACCGTTGGGTGCAAGTGTAAAAGACGACCACCTAAACAAAAAACAGAACCGAAGAATGGAACAATCAGACAAATTAATTAAAGACCTTGAAAGTATAATAACGGCTGACACAGTTTTATTCTTCGATTTGGACGGAACATTGGTAGATACAAACCTTGCTAACTTTCTCTCTTACAAGAAAGCAATAATTTCTGTAACAAAATCAAACCACGACCTTACATACAATTCTGAAAAAAGATTTAACCGCAGTAGTCTTAAAAATGCTGTTCCAAACTTGACAGAGAACGAATACGAAAGAATAATCCAAGAAAAGGAAGAATATTACAACGACTTTCTAAACGAAACAAAACTAAATGCGGAAACCACAGAAATACTTTTTAAGTATTCGAAAACAAATAAAACTGTGTTAGTCACAAATTGCCGAAAAGACAGAGCAATGACAACATTAAAATAT
Organism: Salinivirgaceae bacterium; assembly: GCA_035407925.1. Classification (GTDB taxonomy): domain Bacteria; phylum Bacteroidota; class Bacteroidia; order Bacteroidales; family Salinivirgaceae; genus JAAYQU01. The sequence continues at coordinate 3,042 of DAOOBP010000126.1, read as the reverse complement.
TTCGGACTTGACGACAAATTCAGCAACATTTTCTACAGAGAGTTTGGCGACAATGGAGAAAAAATAAACAAATTTCAAAACGCAATTTTAAAATTGGGCGTTCCGCCCAATCTCATTATCGCTTTTGAAAATGAAGAAAGCGAAATTGAAGATGCACGTAATGCAGGTATAACAATTATCAACTTAACAAATCTATATAAGAGATGAAAAATTTCACAATCTTATCAGAAGACCAATGGTATAGTGTCCCAAGTCACCGAGAAGAGTTTTTCCGAAATCTAATTGGAGAAAGACGAAGGGGTAGAGTTGCCAACACGGGGTTTTTTGTTAATGACTCTGATGAAATTCGGTTAGTTGGCAAATTTCTCCAACAAGATACAACTGCATTTTATCACGTTGATTATAATAGTGGTGGTTCGTGGCAAATTCCTAATAGTATTGAAAATTTGATTTGGACTTTTAAGAATGATGTTGACCCATTTCCTGAAAGACTACCTAACGTCCAACAACAACTATCAGAAATATTAAGGCAAGATTTACCGGAAATTCTTCGACAGGTCAGAAAAAACAATCTTACCGTTTGTGTTGTTCCACGCTCAAAAGCTGAAAATTATTATAGAGCCGACCAATTACTTTTTAGAAGGGTGATTAGTAATGTGGTGGACCAATTGCCAAATTTTGAAAACGGAACTAATTACATTGTGCGACACACAAACACAAGAACAACGCATTTAGACAGAAATGGCGAAGGTGGTGACGGAAATTTGCCTTACCCAGGAATCACAAAAGACACCTGCACAATTTCAGGACAGGTAAATGGCAAAAACATTTTACTCATTGATGATTTATACACGAAAAGCGTAAACATTGATGAAGATGCAATTCAAGCACTATTGGACAAGGGAGCCAATTCTGTTACTTTTTACTCCGTTGGAAAAACTGTATCACGAAATCAATAATTTAGCGACAATGAAGTATACCGATAACGCATTAAATATTTTAACAACCAAATCTTACAAAGGAATTGGTAATGCTTGGATTGTGAAAAATCTGAAGGGTAACGAAAGTGTGGAAACAATTGTTTCATTGCTTAACAAAACAATCAAAGGAGAGCAAACAAACGAAGATGAATTTGAACGTCTTAAAAATAATTTTGAAAATAAGCTTTTAGAAAAGTTTGACAATGAACTTTGTGATGGGATTGTAGCATTAGGAGATAAAGATTTCCCTAAACATCGTGGCAATGTGAAAGAAAGTGAAAGACCTATTTTTCTTTATTACAAAGGCAACATCGACTTATTGAGCATTGACAATATAAACATCACTGTAATTGGACTTTTAAACCCAGAAGGCGATATAGAAGAAAGAGAAAGAAAAATAGTTGCTGAATTTGTAAAGAAAGGTGCTACCATAGTGAGTGGTCTCGCTTTTGGTTGCGACAGCATATCACATCAACAAGCATTAGATTCTAATGGTAAAACCGTTGCAGTTTTGCCAAGTCCACTCAGTAGTATAATGCCAGTAAGAAATAAAGGTTTAGCGTTCCAAATTGTAGAAGAAGGCGGTTTGCTTGTTACAGAATATGGAACTGATTTTAAAAGCCAAATGGAACTAAGTAGTCGTTATAAAGAAAGAGACCGCTTACAAGCTTTGTTTTGCGACACAATTGTTCTGGCTGCAAGCTATGCTCAAAATTCTGCTGAACGATGGAAAATTTTTGGACAAAAACTTGATAGTGGTGCACGTTTAGCAATGGGTTACGCAAAAGATTACAACATTCCACGTGCTGTCATGTATGACGAAAATATCGACAATAATAATCCAATGTTTGATTTAAATAGAGACCTTATCAAAGAACAGAAAGATATTACAATTATTACACAAGATAATATTCCAGAAACCGTTAAAAAAATAATGCAAAATAAATCAATTATTAAGAACATAACAGCTATTCAAGGAAGTTTATTCGACTGACAAAAATTATAAATGATAGGAAAAATTGAATACCAGCACCCAACAAAGTGTATATGCCATAAGGGTTTTAGTGGATATTCAGGCGTAGTCGCCCACTCAAACTTTCGTATCGGTGAACAGGAAACTACTCCGCAATCCCTTACGGCACATACACTCGACCGTTATGGGCAAGTTAAAGAAACAAAAAGTAGAATGACACAGACAAGAGAACCACCAATTTTTGATTCATCTTGACAATTCAAGACAATAAATAAGACCTTTAATTAAATTTTATAGTGGAGTCCAGCAACCACTTTAATAAACGGGGCGTATTCCGAAAAGCCAAATGAGTAGGTAAAATAAAATTTAAATATCATGAACACAAAATTATCATTTGGAGGAATCATTTTACAAGGTATTAAATTAGGAATTTTTAATATCTTAAGCATTTTGGTTGCAATTATTCTCTGGGCTCTTACAATTTGGATACCGTATTTAAATGTAGGGACTACGATTGGTTTAATATCTATGCCAATTGGGATGAGTAAAGGTAATATTATGTCTCCTACAGAAATTTTTAAAAGGAAATACAGACAATACATGGGTGAATTCTTTATTTTGACAGGTTTAAAAGCACAAGGATTACTACCTGCTTTATTATTTCTTGTTATCCCTTATATTATTCTAAATTTAGCATGGTCTCAAGCAACATATTTATTGCTTGATAAAGGTGTAAATCCTGCCGAAGCATTGACTTTAAGTAATAAAATGACAGATGGTCATAAAGCAAAAATATTTTTTGCCAAATTGATTTTAACAATTTTATCTTTTGGTATTTTATATCCATTTTTTATGATGGGTGCAAGCGCATATATTTATAAATCACTTTCTGAGGATGTAGAATAACCAGCCCATAACACGGGCTCATAAAGCATTGCGAGTGAGGTGCATATTTGAAAGTATGTGCCTCGCTTTAAATTTAGTTCGGGTTGATAAGTTTGTACTCCGAATTTCGCAACGCTTCATAGCCCCATCCGTTATGTGCAACACTGAAAGAATGAAAAGAATATCAATCATATTATTAATTTT
>DAOOBP010000125.1:0-5884 GCA_035407925.1 Salinivirgaceae bacterium | reverse complement strand
TGCTCATTTTCATATATACATTTGAAAAATAGACAGAAACTAATCCACAAAACAAGCCAAGTAAAACATAATAGAGTAAATCAATAAAGGCATAGGTTGTTTGCACCTTAAAGGGGTAAAGTATTTCACTTCCAATCATGAGATATGAAGTGATTATAGCTGAAACAGATGACAATATCAATGGTATAATCGAAGACATTGTCAAGTCTAACATCAATATCTCTAAGCTAAAAATCAAACCTGCTAATGGTGCGTTAAATATTGATGCAACTGCACCCGACGATGCACAACCAATCATTAGGGTTATTTGTCTTTGATTTAACTTAAAGGCTCTAGCGATATTTGATCCAAGCGCTGCACCCGTACCTACAATAGGTCCCTCCAACCCCACACTACCTCCAAAGCCAACAGTTAAAGAACTGGTTACTAACGAGCTAAACATTTTATGCTTCTCTAAATAGCCCTGTTTTTGTGAAATTGAGTGCAAAACTCCGGGAACTCCATGTCCAGCCTGTTTTTTTATAACATACTTCATAAAAAGCAGAGCAAGAAAAATTCCTACCATGGGATAGAAAAAGTAGAAATAGTTGAGGTCTAACAGATTGCTGGCACTTTGCAACACATAAGCAACTAAGTGAACCATGTTTTTTAAAACAACTGCTGCAATACCCGCTGCCAATCCCACTAACACAGCCAAAACCCTAACCTTTTGCTGTTGCGGTAATTTAGTGTCTAACCATAAAATAAACCTAAACCAGAGGTTAATTATTCTTTGCTTTATTGAGAATTTAACCATACAATTACTGCTATTCAACGGCATGACGAACTATTTGCTCATAAACATTTTCCCAGCCTTGCCATTGACCACAACCACTCAAAGACTCGTTATGCCACAATAAAGTAAATGTGCCATTAACATCTTTTACTTTGTTTATCAGATTTCTGGCTTGTGTAACTGCTTCGTCTTGAGATAGTTTCATATATAAATTTAATGCAGCATCCATAATTTGGAACGGATGCACTACTAATGGCGTAACTTTATTTGCTTTTAAATTAAAAAAGTTAACATCTCCCGCATACCCTGTTCTGAACCCAATACGTGACGGATATCCCATACTGAAATCATTATAAATACCTAAATTAAGCAAGTTTTCATAGCTATCAGGTAACGAGAACTTTACAAAATGAAATCTACTGTTTTCAACATCTTTACCTATTATCTCAGATAGTACAGATACTTCGTGCTGTAATACACTAAAATCTACGAAAGATGAAAAAGAAGGGTGTATTCCAACACTATGGTTTTGTGCTCGGTTTTGAATTAACTCTTGGAACTCCTTATTGTTATACGGAACAGATTTATCGTGCCCTCCATAGTTCGCCAACAAAAAGAAATAATAGGGCGTCAATCCATATTTTGTGTGAATCTGATCTAATATATCATACGTATCATACGGGTCTTTCTGCGAACCGAGATATACCTTTAATCTGTTTGAAAAATCTTTAAAATCGGCTTTAAAAAACGATTTAACTAAACCTCCTGTTTGCCTAAAAAATCCCTTGTTAATATAGGCATAGGCATTATCAATGTCTATTGTTGGAACAAACTTATACTTTGGCTCGGCTAACGTTAATTCCGGATAAGTTTTAGAAATAATATCTTTAAGCCATAATATCCATATATTAACGACTGGTTCAGTTAAGAAGCCCTTTTTCCAAGCGATACTATTTCTTGGGTCAAAGCGTCCAAATCGGTCTAACTTACTGCTTATATACTCCTCATAACGAGTTATTAAATAAAATGAGGCTGCAAAAATATCAAATGGAAGCGCTCCTCTCTCTACAGGAAACAATATTGCAGTACCATTGTGTTCTTCAACATCAATATGTTGTGGGGTAATATCTTCTTGTAATAATAGTAGTTTAGGTTGGATATTTATCACATCATCAAATGTTTCGAGCGAATAGTTAAGTTTTGGTCCACTATAACTACAGAACTCTTCACGCAAAGTAGTTATTCGGTAGTCTAAACCGAAGTTTTTTGCAAACACAAAGTCGAGAATAAAATCGAGCCTATTGGTTATTTTATGTGTATATATCAAAAACATACTCTCTATTTAATTAAAGTGACAAATATACTTAAGAATTTCCTCTTTTCTACGTTCCAGTTTAACAATTTGGCAGCATTACTTATATTTGCTGTATAGTAGCCACTTTTATACTTTTCAACCGTATTTCTCAAAGTTTGCGCCAATGCTTTTGGGTCACGTTCGTATAGTATTTCACCAATATCGTATGTTTTAACTAACTCAGCCATAACAGGAAGATTACTTACTACAACAGGGATTTCAGCTTGAATATAGTCAAATATCTTATTGGGGAGTGCAAAGCGATAATTCAATCCAGAATCCTCTTCCAAAGACACTCCTACAATAGCTTTACTTGTTATTTCTTGTAAATTGTCGTATGGAATATGTCCAGTAAGGGTGACATTTTTAATTTTTTTGTCTTCAACTTTTTGTTTGATATTATTGAACAAATCGCCATATCCAACAATGTAAAGCGTATAATCTTGCAAATAGAGCATTGCTTCTATCAAAAGTTCAATACCTCGGTCCTTATTAATTGCACCCTGATAAATGATAATTTGCTCGGTTTTATTAGTAATTGACTTACTCTCTTTGGGTATTGGGACATTTCTTATCACTTCAAACTGTTTGCCATATTTTTTTTTATAAATATCGGCAATAGGCTGACAGACAGTAATTCCTACATCAATTTTAGGCACTAAGAATCTCTCTAACGCTAACCATGCATTTTTAACTCGTGTTCTATTCATTAACTCAGGTACTTCGGTAAATAACTCATGACTATCGTAAACTAAATAACATCTTTTAATTTTGGAGACTGCCCAACAGGCAAGTAGCGTATCTAAATCGTTAGCTAATAAAATATCAACTTTTCTAAAACATAGATAAAAAAACAATCTGATGTTGTATTCTGCGTAAAACCATATTTTTTTTGAAAACAATAACTTAAACCTGTGTGTTTTGTATAGCCTTGTGAACTTTGAGCTTCTTTTTAATTTTCGACCAACAACAGTAACATTATAACCGTTTTCGTATAAAGTTGACGCCGATCTATTAACACGCTGATCGTTCTCTAAATCGTTTGTAACACAAAGAATTATTCGTTTCATATATTTTAGTCAAAAGTTAAAAGTTTATAAAGTTTTAAAATCTTTCACCTTTATAGAAAGTTGACATGTTCGCTTCATACGTTTACTATTTTTCAGTTTAATGTCATGTGTGACCTTCGATGATTTAAACAATTATTCACTTTAGTTGTTTAACTGTTATTTCAATCACGTCTGTTTAACAGTTCGAACAGTTAAAGAGACAAAAGTAACCAAATAATTAGTATATTGATAAGTTAGTTTTTTGTTGTAACGATTAAAAAAAAACACTATTTTAGCACATGTAAATAATAATGCGTATTTTTGTTCTTTGTTTAATCTTAAGATAACTTTTTAAAAAAATAATTCATTTATGGAACCACTTTATATTGAAGGAACTGACGAGTCGCCAACAATAATTCTTGATAAATCGGCTGGTAATTTTGAATTTAGTGGAAAGTCGTTGCCCGAAGATGTCAAAGCTTTTTATAACCCGGTTTTGGAATGGCTTGATGGATACATTGCGAATCCCAACCCCGACACTGTTGTAAATTTCAAAATGGATTATTTTAATTCAGCCTCAGCTAAGCAGATTATGGATATATTGACTTGCTTTGAGAAGGTTCATCAAAAAGGTAATGACGTGCTCGTACGTTGGCATTTCGCTAGCGATGATGAAGATATGGAAGATGCTGGAGCTTCATATGAAGGAATAGTTGACGTTCCCATCGAACTTATTGCATACTAAATTTGTGATATCACTGATTTTAGTTACATGATTAACTAAAAACAATCTCAGCAAAGATATTGCACACGTTTAGTATAAACCCTAAATACAATATTGTAATACAAAATTTTCAGTTTTGAAAGTAAAAGGGATATTTACTCTATTTTTAATATTCTTCAGCGCTTGTTTCTATGGGCAAATAATTAATCCTTGGACAAATACTCAAATTAAACTATCTGACAACTGTAAAATAGTAGATAATTGTATTTTCCAAGGTTTAAATGCCAAATATGGCGTATATGCTCACAAAGGATATGGTCATAAATACAAAGCTTTACCATTTCTGCTTTTGCCTTCTGAAAAAACTGATGCTCCGAATTTAATAATATTAAACGGAGGTCCTGGTGTTTCAAACCTTAAAGCTCCAGAGGGTGTCGATTCCTTACTAAATTATTTTAACATACTTATTCCTGGTTATCGTGGCGTTGACGACTGCTTAGAAGATAGTTACGATGAATTAGATAAACAACAAAATTCTTATAGTATAAGTCTGATTTCTAAAGATATATCAAATATTGTTGCTGCTTTAAAGTTTGATTCGGTTTATGTTGCTGCCCACAGCTTTGGATCGATATATGCTTGCGGTTATTTATTGACACAAGACGGTGTGAACAAAAAGAGCATTTTTGTTAGCCCAATTATGACGCAAGATATTGCAACCGTTCTCAACAGAATGGAACAAATGGTTGAAAAATATTTTTCAAATTATCACAACGGTTCAGAAAAATACAACACTGTTTTAGACGGTATTGAAAACTCATCAAATCCTGAACAGTTAAGCATGGCTCTTGTTATTTTTTTATCTGAATTTCATAATGGCTACAAAATTGACTCTATTTTAGAATCGAGGGGAGCAATTGTTGAATTACTACAAAATACATACAGTTCATATAAATATGCTGTCAACTCGATAGATAAACAAAATCAATTAAGTAGTTATTTCAATTTCAATGACACTACTGGTTTTAATAATTTGGGCAGATTGGGAAAGTTATTGCTAAAGTACTTTATAAACGAAACCCAGCCCGATACTTCACTCTTCTCTCCATTTAAATACTACACTCCTGATGCTACCATCAGCGCCTATTACGATTATTCAGTTTCTTTTAACGACAAAGTAGTAAATAACACAGGACACTCTGATATTTGGTCAAAGGCTTGGAAGTATATTATTTATTATTTCAATGAACAATGAGCAATGAGCAATGCACCGCTTTGCTGAGTACAACGCTCTGCTCAGTGCATCGTTTCAACCTACCCAGCGACCGAGTGTACAGCCTTGCTTCTTGTACTTTTTGGAAGCCAAACACCAAAAGTGTACTCCTTATCTAACTAATATTCAGTTATCATGGCTTTTAGAGCACTATCAGAGCCCTCGTATTGTTTCATTTGATGAAGAGTCTCTGACTGCGAGTAAACTGCTAAGTAACACATAGTTAGAATTGCGGTAATGTAAATTACTTTTAATACCGATTGGACATACACTATAGTCCAAACTTCGCTATCGCTCTTTTGGACTATGTGTCTGTAACATCGGTATTTACAATTGTAAAATTTAAAAAAGATTGGACTATTTTTAAATTACAATTGGTATAAATTGTTCATATTCAAGACCTTAAATTAAAAATTATTTGTTTGATTTAACACATCAATAGTAGTGATTAATTTTTTAGGCACAAAAAAATCTGCGTTAATCCGTTAAATCTGTGTTATCCGCGTTCCAGATTCGTATTCCATAGTAATTTTGGTGCCGTAGCTCATATCTTCAAGCTTTGTGGCTTCAGTTATTACTGACATTTTACCACCACCCTCGATAAAATATAGCGCAGCCTGAATTTTCGGCGCCATGCTTCCTTCAGCAAACTGTCCCTCTTTAAGGAGTTTCGTGGCATCGGCATGGTTTAAAAATTCGAGCTTTTTCT
>DAOOBP010000124.1:0-5895 GCA_035407925.1 Salinivirgaceae bacterium | reverse complement strand
AAAAAAAAAAAAAAAAATTTTAGGAAAAAAAAATAAATAAAAAAAAGTGACACTTAAAATCAAAAAAAAAAAAAAAAGAAATCAAATTTTTTTAAAAAAAAATTTGGAAACTAAGAAATAAAGCTGAACATCAGCATGTTGTCGACTTATAATGTCAAACACCATTATTTACAAAAAATTCCTTCTTTCCATATTCTTAAAGTATTCGTGTATTTAAATTATATAAAGATAAAATTATAAATTAATTTTTCTTTTCGATAAAAATAAATATTTTTTTTTTTTTTTGGTAACAGAAGTCAATATACAAATGTGACACTTAAGATCATTAAAAAAAAAAATCCAAATCTTATATAATTTAAAAATTTGGAACCTAAGAAATGAGGCTGAACCTCAGTAGGTCGTGGACGTAATGCCACTCCACTACTTACAGTACCCTCTTTCATTCAATGTCTTCTACATTGGGTTTTCATGTATGCTACTTTGAGTGACTTAATTTAATATATTCTTTCTCATAGCATTACAAATGCATCATTTTTTAGATGGGCTTCTGGCTTAAGAGGCCTTCAGCCATTATCCCAGACGGCGTAGCGATGCGACAATATCGTTTCCAATAATCGCGAACCAGAGGCCATAATCAACGGTTCCTCTCGTACTTAATCAATCTACTATCATGATGCAATATCCAGTAGGATAAAACAAACCTGGCTCACGACGGTCTAAACCCAGCTCACGATCCCTAATACGGGTGAACAATCCAACCCTTAGCAACTTGTACATCACTAGGATAGGAAGAGCCGACATCGAAGAATCAAAAAGCTGCGTTGATTTGATCTCTTAGCAGCCACAAGCCAGTTGTCCCGGAGGTAACTTGTCTGTCACCCCAATCCTCACGCACCGGAGGCAATGTAGGGATCGTTAGGCCTTACTTTCGTAACTGGTCCTATTACAAAAAGGCACAGTAAAATGAGCTTTTGGCCTTATCCTCAACGTGAGATTTCTGTCCTCACTGAGCTCAACTTAGGACACCTTCGCTGCTCTTTCGAAGGTGTGCCGCCCCAGCCAAACTTTCTATCTAGTCCTATTCCTTGTTTAATAAGGTAAGTATAATTCTAAACAGGGCAGTGGTCTCTCACGTTCGATTGCTCTCCCACCTAGCTGAATCCCCGCCAGAACTATACAAGACTAGACCAAAGTGAAGCTCTACAGGGTCTTCTTTCCCCGCTGGATACTTAGTGACCGTTCCCACTACTGTTGGTTCGCTGAGAGACAGTTTGGGACAGTGAGAACCTCATAGCTCCGTTCATGCAGGTCACTAATTAAGTGACGAGGTATTTCGCTACTTTGATAAGAGTCATAGTTACCCCAGCTATTTACCGGTGCTTCGTTGGCTTGAACCATATTAACAGACACAGCACTGAGCAGGATTCATGTCGCGTTAACTGCCTATACGAGCACAGCGCGACACTACGTTTTTATTAAACAGTTGGGCTCTCCGCGTAACAATCGGTTCTGATTTTCATCAGAGCCAAGCTTTATCCCGAAGTTACAACTCTAATTTGCCGATTTCCCTGAACTATCATGCCTCAATGGCCATAGGCTACTCACCTAGAAGACCTGATGCGGTTATCGGTACGACTGAACTAGTATACTATTTTTCGCTTCATGGATCACTCAAATAGCCATTGATTTCACCGAAGTGAAATTTTGCCAGATACAAGACCGCAGTTCTCCTTTTAACAAGTTTACCTGGGCCTTAGCACTGTCATATAGGAAAGAAATCCCTACCAAACGGTATATGATTGACGGTGAAAAAATAGTCTGTGCGTTGCCGCAAAAACTTAGTTTCAGTTACAGAATGTCAACTGTACTCCCTTTCTCAACTTCTGTTAGAATTATGTTGATTAGGATCGACTAACTCTGGGCCTGTTTAAGTTGCCCAGAAACCCTACTCCTCATCAGCCCCCAGGATACTAACCTGGATAATCGCTACTTCAATTAGGATCTGTAATAGACAATCTTCAATTAACACTCACGTGCTAACTTCGCTAAATTGTCCACATCCCCCTACTCCTTGCTCTATAGAACAAGTGTTAGGTATCGGTGGTACTATAATGCGCCATTCATTTTCGAGGCCCGAGTATTCGGCAGGTGAGTTTTAACACACTCTTTAACGGATCACCTACTTTTAGGGGCACCGACCTGCTGTTTTAATACATGGACACTCTTAATGGTATCAATGGTAGTACACTTAGGCACCTTATTCTAACGTATGGTTCATCCCATTTCGCCATGACCGCTTACCGGTCAGAGCCCACTCATAAAGCTAATTTAACTGTATATTTCACTAGTTAGGCAAATATACAAAAAAAAGAAGGTTCGAAGTTTGGAAATAAGTTGAGGCCCCGAAAGACCCCTACACCTCTACCCATATCTCTACTCCCCTTAACTATCAACTTGCTTTACGGCTATCCTGAGGGAAACTTCGGGGGAAACCAGCTATTAGGTGGTTCGATGAGTCTTTCGCCCCTTTACCTACATCTGAAAAATGATTTGCACATCAATAACTCCAACGGGCCTCCACCAGAGTTTCCCCTGGCTTCACCCTGTGCAGGCAAAGTTCACCACCTTTCGGGTTCTATCTATAATGCTCTGTAGCCATGCTATAAAAGCCAGTTATTTTCTTTACGCCTTTACTGTTAACGAGCAAAGACTCGCACTATAGATAAACTCCCTAATCCGTGTTTCAAGACGGGCGCTATATAATAGCCTTCACTAGGTCCAATTTCAGGCGCTTTTCACGTTCCGTCTTGGAGTCCTTTTCATCTTTCGTTCACACTACTTGTATTCTATCGGTCTCCTCACTATATTTAGCCTTGGATGGGGCATACCACCCACTTAAGACACCACTCTCAAGGTATCCGACTCTTTACACTGTCCCATAGCTTGCCAATTATACTTTACGAGGCTTTTACTCTCTATTGCGTGTTATGCAAAACACTTAGGCTTTTGGCAATTGAGGCACTGTCTACATTTCCCGTTTGTTAAATGGGATTATGACGTTGGGCTTTTCCCTCTTCGATCGCCTTTAGTGAGGGAATCCTAGTTAGTTTCTTTTCCTCCGCTTAATGAGATGCTTCAGTTCAGCGGGTTTTCCTGTATGTCGCAGACTACTTTTTTTTTTTTTAAGAGATTACAAATTTATTTACTTTCTAAAAAAAATATTTAGAAAGAATATATATATATATATATATATTATGCAGTACTGTGGCATACATGCAATCCTTACCCGAAAGTAAAGATAAGCGCAATTTGCATTCAAAGATTAACTTGTCACAATGTTTGCAACTCCAGTTACTTATCACATTATGCAACGTTCTTCATCGTGTGAGGAGCCAAGACATCCATTGGTAAGCCTAGGTTATTTATTTTCACATTATTATAATATTTTTTGTATATGGTTTTTTATAATTTAAAAAATTAAAAAGAATTTGGTAAATAATAGTATTAAAACTAGAACTGATCCATCGGCAGGTTCACCTACCGATACCTTGTTACGACTTCTCCTTCCTCTAGATAACGTGATTTAATCACTTTTTTCACGAGTTCGTGAATCCAATGATTTCACCGAGTCATCCAATCGGTAGGAGCGACGGGCGGTGTGTACAAAGGGCAGGGACGTATTCAACGTGCGGTTATGACACACATTTACAAGGGATTCCTGGTTCATGACGCTGATTACAAACGTCAATCCCAACTACGTTAGGCATTATAGGAGTAGCTCGGCCTCTCAGCTTAGCAGGTTATTTATAAATATTTCCTATTGATCCTAACATTGTAGCACGCGTGCAGCCCAGAGCATCTAAAGGACATCACGGACCTGTTATTGCTACCCTCTTCCGCCTGCTAAAATCGCAGGGAGTCCCAATTAGAACTATTTTGAGTAATAGAAACCTATTAATAGTATATAATTGGCGATAATCTCGCTCGTTAGCTGAATCAACGCTAGACAGGTCAACCCACGCACCACCAACGGCCATGCACCACCAAAAATCATATCCTGAAAGACCTTAAGCCTGTCAGTCATAAAAAACATCTGGTCCTGGTAAGTTTCCCCGTGTTGATTCAAATTAAGCCACAGGCTCCACCCCTGGTGTGCCCTTCCGTCAATTCCTTCAAGTTTCAGCCTTGCGGTCGTAGTTCCCCCAGAGCCCAAGAACTATGATTTCTCCTATGATCCTGCTATTATTAGAATAACAAGATCCTGTCGGCATCGTTTATAGTAGGAACTACCAGGGTCTCTAATCCTGTTGGATACTCCTACTCTCGCCCTTGATCGACAGAAACCCTCTAGGTAGAAGCCTTCGCCTCTGTGTCTCTCTCATGAGTCACTGTATTCCACCACTCGTCATGAGATAGATCTACCCCCGATGGCTCTCGTTGAGCTTGTTTTCCGAAGAAAACAAAAATTTCATACTGCGCTGAGTAATTCGTGATACCATACTCTAAGCGTCCTGATTTGTTCACAGTGAACGTTTCTCGGCATTGCTGCCTTGAAGACGTATGACCTTTTGCAGGCCAGTTCCGACTACGGGCGTTTTAACTGCAACAATATGGGAGCAAACTCGCAGAGCTGGAATTACCGCAGCTGCTGGCACCAGACTGGCCCTCTGCTAGGTTTCACCACACTCGCAAAGTGTGATCCTATTCACAAAAACAATTATGCTTTACATGAAACTGGTCATTACCTCCTCCGAGCGTCTCGATTGGGAAAGTTTCGCGCCTGCTGCTACCCGTAGATATAGTCGCTATCTCTCAGGCGCCTTCTCCGGCAGTCCGACGGTAACCGCCCGTTACCCGTGATAGCCTACCTAGGTAAAGACCCTAAGTACAAGCTGATAGGTCACTCAGTCGAATGACGTGCCTCGTATGAGGTCAACTTTTCCTCCATAATTCACGTCTGGAGAAACAATGGCATGTATTAGCACCAGAGTTACTGCTGCTATCCATTTAAAACCATTATGGTCGCCGTCAAATAGATTCTGAGCGTATTAATGAGCTATTCGCAGTTTCGTTACCTGAACTAACACTTGCATGGCTTAATCTATGACCGGAGTGTGCTTCCTTGGCAGGATCAACCAAGTATGTTACATATATAGAAATATTTTCTATATATTAAAAAATTTTATAATGGTTTTTTTATAAATCCATTATTTTTTTTTTACCAAATGTATCTTGTTAGGATGCCACTGGTTAATAATTTTTGCATCAACTTATCTAAATTAAAAATTAGATTTATTTTACATAAGCTTGTGGCTTATGTAAATTAGTCTTTTAGATATTAAAACATTGATCAAAAATTAAGTTTTTTTATATTATGTATCTATTTTTTTATTAAAATAGAATACACAAAATTAGACTCTAAGACAAATTTATAAAAACTAATATATATAAATTTAACTTATATATATATTTTGTCTATGCCTTTATTTTTTTTAATTAGTATAGTAATGGACAACAACTTATTATAAAAGGAGATTCTCCCTATTTTGCTTTAAGTGTCCAAGACTATTTTTTGTTATTTTAATTGTAGGTATTATCCTACATATGGGTAAAAAGGTGCATTTTATTATGACAAAAAAATAATATAGACTGATGTGAGAAAATATTTTTTTAGCGGTTATTTTTTTTTTTTTTTTTTTTTTTTTTTAATTAATTAATTTTCAATTTTCATTAGGAAAGAAGAAGTATTGTGTGAAAGTTATGTATATTTTCTAAATAGCATATAAAATCATTCTATATGCTTGTGTTGTGAGTAAAAGTCTCGATTTTAAGGCGTACATATGTATATCGTTTGTTATTTATTATTTTTTTTTTTTTTTTTTTTTTTTTTTTTTT
>DAOOBP010000123.1:0-5901 GCA_035407925.1 Salinivirgaceae bacterium | reverse complement strand
GGGACAAAATCTAATGTTAATCCAAACAGATAATCTTGTAATGGTATAACAGATGTTACGAGAACAGCCAAATATCCGCCCAAAATACCAATGGTAACACTTAAAATAGTTAGTAAAGGGCTGAAAATCAACATACCAATAGTTTTGGGCATTATTAAGAACGATGCAGGGTTAATTCCCATAATTTCTAACGCATCAATTTGTTCAGTAACCCGCATAGTGCCAATCTCGCTTGCAATGCTCGAGCCTACTTTACCTGCCAAAATCAATCCAACAATGGTAGAACTGAATTCTAACATCATACTGTCTCGTACACCAAGCCCGATGTAATAAAGAGGAAACAGTGGACTTGTCACATTATAGGCTGATTGTAAAGCAATTACAGCGCCAATAAAGACCGAAATTATTGCAACAATGCCTAAAGAGCCAACGCCTAAACTCCAAATTTCTTTAATAATATTAAGTAAATAGAGTTTATATTTTTCAGGCTTGGCAAACACGCGTTTAACAAAAACAAAATATCGTCCTATGTTATAAAAAAACTGCATGTTGAAAAACTTTCCACAAATATACGCATTACAATTAGCAATTAGCAATGAACAATTAAGAATTACGAGTTACGAGTTACGAGTTACGAATTAATTGGGTGTTATTTATCAATAGCAATGACTTTTAAATCGTTCATTGTTCATTGTTCATTGCTAATTGTTCATTGATTTTCTTTTGCCAATAAACGAAAAATCATTTAATTTAGTGGCTCGAAAAATTATCTTTTATGTTAGAAAAAATTAAAAATATCAGACGTCAAGCTGAGGAGTTTAAAATAACTAATCTTACAGATTTAGAGCAGTTTAGGCTTCAATTTTTGAGCAAAAAGGGTTTATTGAATCAGCTTTTTGATGATTTTAAAAACGTGGAGCCTGAAATTAAGAGGTCAATAGGTCAGAATATCAATCAATTAAAAGATTTTTTGCAACAAAGATATGACGATACAAAAGTATCGTTAGAGCAGTTGAGCGAAACGGATACAAAGTCCGATTTAACACGTACATCTACACCTATTCACTGGGGCTCGCGGCATCCGATTAGTATTGTTAGAAAAGAGATAAACGATATCTTTGCCCGATTAGGTTACGTAATTGCCGATGGTCCGGAAATGGAAGATGATTGGCATGTTTTTTCTGCCCTGAATTTTCCCGAAGAGCACCCGGCTCGCGATATGCAAGATACTTTTTTTATTCAGCGTCGTCCCGATATTTTGCTCCGAACCCATACAAGCTCAGTTCAGGTAAGGACTATGGAGAGTCAACGTCCACCAATAAAAGTGGTTTGTCCGGGTCGAGTTTTCCGAAATGAAGCAATATCAGCGCGTGCACACTGTATTTTTCATCAAATAGAGGGGTTGTATATCGACACTAATGTTTCGTTTGCAGATATGAAGCAGACACTTCTGTTTTTTGCTCGAGAAATGTTTGGAGAAAAGACACAAATACGTTTTAGACCTTCATACTTCCCGTTTACAGAACCTTCGGCTGAGATGGATGTTAGTTGCACAATTTGCGGAGGAACGGGGTGTAATGTTTGTAAACACTCAGGATGGTTAGAAATTATGGGTTGTGGAATGGTTGACCCTAACGTATTGGAATGTGTAAATATCGATCCAGAGGTTTACAGTGGTTTTGCATTTGGTATGGGAATAGAGCGAATAGCAATGCTAAAATATCAAATTAAAGACCTTCGCTTATATTTTGAGAATGATTTAAGATTTTTAGAGCAATTTTAAAAACAATGAACAATTAGCAATGCGATGTGCTGAGCGAAGTCGAAGTGAACAATTACGAGTTACGAGTTTTTGAGTGAGACTGTCTCAAAAGTCTCATTTTACAAAAAAGTGGTAAGGTGTCTCAATGTTGTCGAAACGGCGCACTGAGCCAAGTCGAAGTGTAAGCGTAATAATTGCACATTGTTCATTGATATTCTTTGCCAATAAACGAAAAATCAACTATTTTAGTGACTCGAAAAATCATCTTAATTTATGAGGAGTTTAGTAACTATAGCGATACTTTTTTCTTTAGTTTTATGTTTTAATGTTGAATTGAAAGCTCAACATCCATTTAGATTTGGGTTTTCATTAGGTGTAATTACGTCTCAGCTTGATGGCGATGGCTACGGAGGATACAATAAATCGGGGTTACAGGGCGGAGCATGGGTAAGTCGTCGTTTTGCCGATAACTTTGCCTATATGCTCGAAATTGCTTATCGTCCAAAAGGGAGTAAAAGTTCGTTTAACGCAACTGATGAAGAGTTGGACTATTATAGACTAAAACTTCATTACATTGAGGTTCCAGTTACTTTGCGATACTATTACGATAGATATTTGTTCGATATTAGTGCAGGTATTGCATATTTAGCTAAAGAAGGGGAGAAGGGATATATCAACGGTTTTTTGCAATCGTCTGATATTACAGGATTTAATGATTTTGATTTTGTAGTAGCAGCAGGTATTGGAATTAAATTTAATGAATATTGGAGTGTAAAAGCACGTTTTACATATTCGGCTTTTGATGCTGCAAAAAAATATATTCCCCCTAAACCAGTTATACATAACAGGCAGTTTAACAATGATTTATCAATTGCATTTTATAGAACAATTGGGAATTAATTGTTTTTAGGAGGTATGGTTGCTAAGACAACCTGTAGAACGCAGGTAACATGTTTGGAAAGTAAAAACGCCTTTTAATCAATAATTCTAATTTTTTAGCAAAACATTAACAATTTTTATTTCAATTATATATTACTGATACTTAACATGTTGTATATTTCTATAAATATTTGTGTAAATTATCTATTGATTTGTAGAAATATTTTATCGAACTTTGTAGTTAATAATTAAAATTGTATGTTTGAAACAGATACGATAACTGATTAAAAACCTATAAAATTATAAAGACATGAAAAAACTAACACTATTAATTGTTTTAGCAGGAGTTTTCTCTATAGCCAATGCACAACTTTTTAAGTTTGGCATTAGGGGAGGAGTAAGTTCATCGCAAGTGAAAATGTCCAAATTTGTGGAAGTGCCAAAATCCGGACAAGATACTATTCGAATAAATCTTGACCCGAAAACTCCTTTGGGATTCCATGGAGGTGTTTTTTCTCAAATATCAATATTAGGAGTTTATATTCAACCAGAATTTTTATTTGCAACAACTGGAGGCGAGGTTGAAATTAAACAAGCGGGAGAAGTTGTAAAAACTGTCAAACAACGCGATCTAAGAATTGATGTTCCTTTGGTATTTGGCATGAAATTAGGTCCTGCCCGTCTTGGTCTCGGACCTGTTGCCTCATTCAATCTTTTTAATAGAGATGATGTTGCCAGGTTTATTAATGATGAGGTCGGTTCGAACGAAAAAGCTAAAACTGTTTTTAAAAAAGCAGTTTGGGGTTTACAGTTAGACGCAGGTGTTAATATTCTTGGGAAAATAGCTTTAGACGTTAAATATGAGTTTGGATTAAGCAAAATAGGGGACGGAATAAAAATTGGTGACACAAAATATGATTTCAGCAAAAGAGCAAATCAGTTTATTTTTTCTGTCGGATACATGTTTTAGTAATAAAAAGACTCTTTGCTCTATTCAGGAATAGTAACACTAAGGGACTTACACAGCGAAGCCAACTTGTTTATTATAAACAAGTTGGCTTCGTTATTTCTTTAGTATCAAGTGTTACACTAAATTGTATTCTACACAATGCAAAAAATGTGAGTTTTTGTGTTTTATAAAATACAATTTGTATATTTGTAAAAAATGAAATATGAAAAGGATTATTGTTATTGTCACCTCTCTGCTCGTATTTGGCTCCGCAAATGCACAGGTTTTTAACACAGGAACTACCTTAAAACCCAAAGATTTTTCGTTGGGTGTTGAGCCAGCTGTTATCATAAATGGTGACGCTGATTTTATACTATTCCTACACGGTGGGTATGGTTTAACAAAAGGAATCGATTTCGGATTGACAGTTGGGGTATTAGGTCCTGCAAACTATTTTGGTGCAGATATTGAGTTTATGGTACATAAAAACATGTCGTTAGCTTTTGGAGCGCACCACTTTGGAAGATTTGGTCTCGATGGTACATTTTTGGCAACGTTTCCCATTAAAAATGTCGTGAATGTATTTGGTGGTCTCGATCTGGATGTTAACATTAGTGAAGATACCGACTTTTTGCTATGGTTTCCTATTGGTGTGGAAGTTGGTATTCGCAAGGGTATGAGCTTTATATTCGAGACTCAGGTGGGGCTTACCAACCCGGCTTATCACCTTATTGGCGGTGGAGTTAACTTCTATTTTTAGTGACATACTGTTAATCTAAAAGTTAAAAGGAGCAAGGGGGCGCTGTCTCTACTTTCAACTTTATAAACTTTTAACTTTTAACTCAACACGGGTCAACGTCGGCAATAATGTTTACATTTTTATAGCCTTCGGTGTTTGTGACAGTCTCGATGCTCGAAAGGACTTTGTTTCTGAGACTCATCAGTTTATCGTTTTTGCTGAGTTTTATCATTATATTAGAAAAATACTGTCGTTTTATTTTGGGTATAGGTGGGACGTATGGACCAAGCACATTTGTAACACCGGCTTTTTGTAGTAGTTGCAAAAGCATGTTTGCAGCCCTGTCGGTTTTATTGCGGTTTGAGTGTCTGATAGTTAACATTATTATGCGTGAAAAAGGCGGGTAATTAAATAGTTTTCGCTCTTTTAAAAGCAGTTGTGTAAAATCGGAGTAGTTGCTTTTTGCAATTGCGGCAATTACAGGATGCTCCAACTGTGACGATTGTATTATTACACGTCCTTGTTCACCTCGCCTTCCTGCTCTTCCAGCAAACTGCAAGAGTGTTTGTAATCCACGTTCATGGGAGCGGAAGTCTGGAAATGAGAGCAGATTGTCAGCATTTAGGACACCAACCAGATTAACACTGCCAAAATCTAATCCCTTGCTAACCATTTGCGTACCAATTAAAATATCGGTTTTTCTTTCTGCGAAATTGGTCATTATCTCCTCTAAGCTCTTTTTAGAACTCGATGTGTCGGAGTCTAAACGGGCTACGGTTTTATCGGGGAACAGTTTTTTTAGTTCTATTTCGATTTTTTCGGTACCAAATCCCTGAAATTTTAGTTCTCTGTTTTTGCATTCTGGACACTCGTCGGGAGTTATGATTGAGTATCCGCAGTAGTGGCAAACCAATCTGTTTTGAAATTTGTGAGCCGTTAGACTGATATCGCAGTTTTTGCATTGAGGTATATGTCCGCACGATGGACACTGGACAAACGGAGCAAAGCCTCGTCTGTTTTGTAGCAAAATAACTTGTTCGTCTTTTTCAAAAGCCTCATCCATAGCCTCTTTCAGCAAGGGGGTTAAATGACCTTTAACCTCGTGTCGTCTGTACCATTTTCGATAATCGACTAATTCAACTTTTGGTAGAGGAGAATTACCGTAACGCTCAAATAATTCGACAATTATATACTTGCCAATGTTCACATTATGAATACTTTCCAACGACGGTGTTGCAGAGCCTAATAGAAGCGCCGACTTTGACATCTGAGCCAATGCGATAGCTGCATCGCGTGCGTTATAACGAGGGGCGGGATCTTGTTGTTTGTATCCTGTATCGTGTTCTTCGTCAACAATTACAAGTCCAAGATTACTGAATGGTAAAAAGAGAGCCGAGCGTGGTCCAACGATAATATTAAACTTGTTGTTATTTAAAATATCATACCATATCTCAGCCCTTACAGATTGATTAATACGCGAATGATATATACAAACTTTGCTACCAAAATAGCGTTGCAACCTTTTGATAATTTGCGATGAAATAACAATCTCTGGCAATAAATATAGTACTT
>DAOOBP010000122.1:0-5911 GCA_035407925.1 Salinivirgaceae bacterium | reverse complement strand
GCTATTGAAATAACTAAAACTCGATTAAATGCAGGAACGTAGCCTTGCACATAACATAAAAAATAAAGGAACTTGTGAGTAGAAAAAAAACAATTATTTGAATATATCGCTAAAACTTTCCTGCTGACCGCTTTTGTCTTTTTTATTTAGTGTGTCTAACTTGCTTTCAATCTCTCCACGTAGATATTTACGCATTATTCTGAAAAACGGTATATTAGGATTTAATATAAGTACGTGCGCCGATAAGCTCCAAAACTCACACGCCGCCGCCCATCCTGCCGCTATCTTTATACCGATAAATCCTTTATCGTGGATTAACATTTCAATCATGTATATAATAATCAAACTTGCAGCGTAAGCAGCTAATTTAAAAAGTGTCAATCTTGCAAGTTTTGAAAGTGCAAAATCCCCCCTTTTTTTCACGGCGACCGCAATGCCAAAAACAGCGTCTAAAAAAACAGCCACAAAAACCAACCCAAAAGAGTATGCTTCAGGCGCAAAGAAATTTATTACAGTAAAAAATATAGCACTTAGCCAGCCGAGTGGTGCGCTCGCCACTACGTTTAATTTTGTTATCATACGTTTAAGCATTTTAATTAGAATAAGATTAAATTTATAAATATTGCTATCTATTTGGTATATATATACCGCAATCGTTTATATCAAAAACAGCTCCTCCTGCGCTATTGCAGTAGCCTTGACTATTCCATAAAGGAAAGTTTTTTTTACAACTGCAAAGGTAGTCAATAAGCTGTCGCAATAGCACCTCAGCATCGTCTTTGAGCCATCGCTTTAACTGTGCAATATCGTTAATATCAACCGCTTTGCTATTCTCACTCTCACGTAACGTAACACCCTTATTTAATATCGCCGCCCAGTGAAAAGGCAAACCTTGATAAACAGCATAAAAAGAGAGTGGAGGGGCTATCATAGAGAGCAAAGCTCTGTTATTTTCTGTTATCGGATAAGGGTCGGCGTCGGGGTTCGATGTTGCCTCTTTGATTTGACTTTGCAACTCTGTTAAAAGGGGTGCGCCCAAAATATCGTTTATATACAATTTTTGTGCAAGTGCAATGTAAGGAATAAATGTTTGAATTGCAAACTCTTCTTTAACAGGACTGCATTGTCTAAACAAGTCATCGGATATTAAAAGTATCTCCATTGTATTTATTTGTTTATTTTAATTCTTTTAATTCTTTTGGATTTTCTATTTTTACGTTTAACGTTTCTTTTGGTTTCTCTGTTTCTCTAATTTTTGTAACAACGTCTAACTCCGCAATCGCCAACTCCGCCGTTCCGTTTATTTTTGTAAATATATTCAATTTGTCTAAAATCTTACGTTTTAGTTTTTCGATAACTGTATAATTGAATAACACAAAAGAGTCAACAATCTCGGCGGCGTTTCCTGATAAATTACCTTTTCCTGAAATGCCCGCAAGTGTCGGGCTACTTAGCCTGTGGCTACTAATGATTTTTTGAAATATAATGCCCTCAATCTCATTATAAATATTTGCATTTGCGGACGCCTGAAATGGAGTTATAACAGGTTTAACCTCGTCATTTTCTCCCCACAAAATAACAATGCTTGAAGCTCCTTTTGCACCTGAAAACGCTCGTTCCATTTTTTTCTGAAAATCCGCCTTTTTCTTTTCGTCTGGATTAGACGGCATACTTATAACCACGCTCGGCGTAAATCCGTTATTTATAGAGTTGTTAAAAAATTCAGCAAGTGCGCCGTCCGCTTTTGCGTACTCTAAACTTGAATGGTAGTCGGGGAGGCAATAGTGCGAAAGTCCTGAAATATAATCGAAGTGGAAAAACATTTGCGCCTCGCCTTTTTTGAGGTTGTCAATGCCGTTCCATGCGTTTAATTCGATAGGCTTATTTTTGCCGCTTGTTTTTTTCCAATCATTTGAAATGCGAAAGGTCAAAGGCTCGCCTGTCTCTGATATTTGTCCGATACGGACTTTTGAAAAATCCTGATGAAAAATACTTACGGTTGTATCGTCTTTGTTTTTTACAACCTGAAAATAAAAGCCCCCAAACATTTTATAATCTTTTGCAAGTTTCTCAAATACCTCGTCCCACGATTCCGAAGGGTTCGGTACTCCTATCAATTTAACCTCCTCATTTGCTTTTAAAGTCTCTTTGATACCTTTACCACACATATAAGTAACTATACTGCCAATGATAGCAGTATTAACAGGGCTTTTCCCTATAATATCAATTATTTGCTGAGGATAATCATTTTTAGCTCCAAAATCAACCCAGCCCGCACGGTTGTTTTTCATAGCAGGTTGCGCCGATTCGCTTTCAATTGAACTAAGATTTATAACTGCAAATTTGTTGGGGTTGCTAATTGTGTCGGTTGCATTCATGTTATTTAAAATATAGTATTTTTGTATTTAAGATAATAAAAAATTAATTTATCATATAGTATATATATTTATTTATGACAAAGATAGAATATAAAGATATAGTTATTAAAATTCCTGAAAAATGGAGCGATATTAAAGTGTCGGAATATGAACAATATTTTAACGACTCTTTTGGTTCAATCCGTGAGCGTATCGAAGTGATTGCAAAAATTTGTAAAATAGATTATGAAACACTTTTAAAATTGCCTTACACAATTACGGAGGAGATAATTGCAAGGGTGTTATTTATCTTTGAGGAAAATAAAGCAAAGCCAAACCCAAAAATCAAAATCAAAGGGATTAATTATGTAGTGCAGGCGGAGGACAGGTTGACGCTCGGCGCATACGTGGACGTGGCGGAGGTGCAGGAAAAAGGGACAAATGTTTTAAGTAATATATTGGCTATTGTATGCCGTCCTATTGGCGAGGAGTATAACTACAATAATAACGAAAAAAGGGCGGCAATGTTTGCCGACTTGACAATGGATAAAGTCAGGGGGGTGCTTGCTTTTTTTTTACATTACAACAAAGAATTACAGAAACTTACAAAGGTTTACAACGAGCTATTGTCGGCGGTCGGCAAATTGCCCCAGAGTATCAAAATTTTTCAAAGTCGTGGGGGTGGTATAAAGTTATATCGGATTTGGCGGGCGATAAAATATTACTTTTTGATGAAATTGTTAAAATACCGATTGCGCAGGTTCTTACATTCCTACTCTTTAAAAGGGATAAAGTAGAAGCTGAAAATTACCAATATATTTTAGATAAACGATTAAACAAAATAAGGGGAGGAGGCAATGCAAATAGTTAATTTATTTTTTGAGTTATCACGCCAACACATTAAAATTAAAACATTTCGTTACGGTCATTCTGGAGGCAAAGGGGGCGGGATTGATAGGTATCCGCTTGCATGGTTAGATGACCCGATATATATAAGAAATATAAACAACAACGCTTTACAATATACAGTCAATTTGGATATTTTGGGCGTTCCTGAAAACAGTAACGAAGTGCCAACATTGCAAGGTGTAGCAATGAATGTAGGTTTATCATTCATAGAGAAAATAAAAAAGACGGCAAATGTAACAGGCTTTTTTGTAGATAGTTTTTCAATACTAAGTTTGCGAGAGTATTTTGACGATAACGCCGCAGGGTGTCGGTTTACTTTGTATGTAAATGGAGTTAATCCTGTGGATTTGTGCGCCGACAATTTTGACGAAAATAAACAGTTTGAAGTTAGCAACTTACTGCCAAATTTTGACACAAAGGGGGCGGAGGGGTGTGTAGTATTTTCTGACAAAAAGACGTTACCAAATTTTAAAATATAAGTGAATGAAAGAGGGTGTTAAAATAGCTATTGCGGTTATTGCACAGGATTTATTTGAAATAATAAACGAAGTCTTTACCGATGACGCTATTGGCACAAATATAAAAGTCGGTATCAATACACTAATCGACAGCAACCTCCGCAAAGAAATGATTTTAAGGTATAATTTTGAGGGCGGCGACCCTGTTATTGAAACACTTTTTAATCATTATATAGAGAGTGTCGAAAAAGGGCGCAAACCAAAAACAGGCAGTCCGCCCCCGATTAGTGATTTAGTAGATTGGGCAAAACGGCGAGGCATACCGACCGACAGCGGAACGCTTTACGCAATTTCATACGCTATTTGGCGGGACGGATATGCAGGGCGACCAGTGATAGCAACGATTGAAAGTAAATTAGATTTGAGGTTTAACGATAAATGGGCGGACATGCTTTTTGAAGCGATAACAGAGAGTTTAACAGAGTTTTTTAACGATTAAAAAAAAAGACTAAAACAATGGGTTACAAAATAACAGATATTGCAGATATAACCGAGCCGAGAGAAATAAGTTTAGCAGATGATAAAAATTTTTTAATAATCAAAAGTTATCCACGTAACAAAAGATTTTTAGAAAAACAGATAAAGGTTAACATAAAAAAAGGCTATCCATACAACAGCGGACAAACTAAAATTGTTGTTTACAGAGGCACGCCACAGTATCCACGTGGAGATATGATGACTATTGAGGGTGCGGAGGGGACGCCAAATGAAAATCAATTTAAAATCGAAAATACGCAGTATCAAACAACTGTAAACATACAGCAAAAACTTTTATCGAACGAATATATAAAAGCGCACTTTGATATATTTATTCCTTTTGGACTTGAAGAGGGGGAGGTTGTAAATGGTAATGTTTTGTACATAAAAAGCAAAGGCGCAGGCTATGCTTTTACAGTAACTTTTTCAACTCCAAATGACCCTGACGGTGTTGCATATACACACACGGACGTAACAACAACGTCCGATGACTACGATACTATAAAAGGGGGCAATTGGAGTGCTTATATTGAAATAGAAGTTTACACTAATTGCGATGTAAAGCTCGGCGACCATGATTACCCAACCACGCCTGCCGTGATTGGTACGCTTGCAACTGTATTAGCAAAAACATATATAGGGCGTCCGCTGTGGTTCGAGTTAAACAGCTTGTTTAATGGTTTAACAAAATATAATGCTCCACGTGGAGCGTTTAACTCGGGCGAGTGGTTCGACACAGGAACTATACTAAATGTTAGAATAGTTGCAAAAAGAAATACAATACCGTTTTATGTTTCAAACGCTTTAAAGGTGGTTAATGGTAAGACTCCGCAAAACAGAGAAATAGACTTAAATGAATATGTGTTTGACGGTACACACGAATTTAAACTATTAACAAATAAACCGATGACGCCTTACGTTAAAGGACAAAAAGAGTATATAAATTTTATTTTCAGAGACACACTTTTAGCATTTGAAGACGGCGAGAATTACATTGTCGGCGTAATGTACCAAGCATTAAACTCGGCGGGCGAGTTTATGGGTTCGATTGAAAGCAATATAACAAACAGAAAATCATTAAACGAAATAAACACATGCCGACTTTTGTTAGACGATTTGATTAACATATACCCAAATTTAAGTTTTATAAAAGTGGCATTGTACAAAGGTCAACATAAAGAAAAAGTATCAAATTTCATTACCTACGAAGTTAGACCTGAGAGTGTGCATATATGCAATACGTTTACTTTTTTAAACTCTTTGGGTGGGTGGGATTCATTCAACTTTGACGCTCCGACACAAAAAGAGATTGCGCCAAAAGCAGATACCTACAAAAGTACCCCGACACCTGAAAATAACGATAAAACGCATGGGGTTGAGATTGTGAAAAATGTAAACCTAAACCAATTAATGACTATTGACGGCGCAATGGTAACTAATGAGATTGCAGAATGGTTAAAAGAGCTTGCAACGTCAAAATGTATAATCGACAATGACGGTAATAATATTTTGATTGATAGCTTTACATTAAAAGAGAGCAAGGCAACCGATAACCAACATCAGCCAATTTTGAAATATAGATATAACAATGAGCAATAACGGTTCTCGGCTATATGCAGTAGCGGATTTGAAACACAAAACTTAAAATAT